>JAQICA010000107.1 GCA_027858775.1 Salinivirgaceae bacterium
GTAGTCCACAATTTTATGAAGTGATCCATGAAGCGCAATCGGTATATGCTGCTGAAGTCTACTGCATCGTTTCAACGGAATGCCAGCCTGCTTCATGTTACACCCGTAAATATCAATGAAAATGACGCCAGGAAGCTCTATTTTAGTACCAACCTACCAATGGATCTAAGCGACGCGATTCTTTATTACCGGAAACGCATTCAGATTGAACCTTTTGTATAAACTCAGACTTTATAGACAGGCTCTAAGCTGTTCCCTTGTGTCTATGATTTAATAATATCTGCGCAATAGTCTTCGGGATAAAAAAAATCTCCCGAATCATATTTTTTTATAATAATTCTCTGTAAATTAATCCAAAAGAAAAAGGAGCTATTATGAATCTAAATCCATCTTATTTACTCGAGAAAACAAATCTGGAACTTCCCTTAATCGCATTATATGATGCACCTGAAACAAAACCTTTTGAGCCAATAATTTCTCCCAATAAAAAGGGTCATGCTTGCATGTTCTCTTTTTATAAGAATTGGCTGGAGGGCAAAACAGTTGTATTAACAAAAGATAATTACGGTTGTGGAGGGGCTTCTATGCATCTTTTTAATCAACCATTAAGACCACATGAGGAATTTGTGAGTTTTTTAGCTGATGAGGAGGGACTTAAAGCCAATCATGAATTAATGGATGAATGGATTCGTGAATCAAATGAGTATAAACCGGAGCATGAATTTATTCTTTACGGCCCCTTGAAAGAATCAGTGTATGAATATGTAAAAACGATAACGTTCTTAGTAAATCCTGATCAGTTAAGCATGCTAATGATTGGAGCACAATACTATGCCACCAAATACGACCCCACGCCTGTAATTGCCCCTTTTGGATCGGGTTGTATGTTGTCTGTTTCTGTTTTTGACGATTTAGATAAACCTCAGGCAGTAATCGGTGCAACAGATATGGCTATGCGTAAGTATTTACCACCAGACATTATGGCTTTTACAGTTACAAAACCCATGTACGAACGTATGTGTCAATTGGATGAAAATAGTTTCCTCGAAAAGGGGTTTATCAAACAATTGAAAAAGGTGAGAGGGTTGTAAAATTAGCATTAGTCTGTTGAACACCAGTGTTATATCATGCATAAAATGACGGGTAAGTTGAACCTAAGTTGAGTGGTTTGAACATAGTGAAAAAGCGCTTTATTTAGGTTAATCCCAATTTAGAAATTGTCGGTTTTCACCGAATAGGTGCGGTAAAAACCTTACAATTTCTTTATTGTGAGCGAAAATCGCTCAATTTGGGTTGAAGTTGTTTTTAACAAGGCAAAAAATGCGCGCATAGCAATGCTCGGTAAACATTTTTAACATAGATATAAATGTAAAGAACAATACTTGTCCCGTCTGACTAGGCTTGACTTGACACTAGAGATTAGAATTTTTTCTCATTGCCTCTTCCAGATGATCCGTATAGAGAATGCCGTTTAAATGGTCTATTTCGTGCTGGAATATTACGGCTGTAAAGTCTTCTACCATTTCTATTTTATATTCGCCTTGTTGTGTGTAATATTCAATCAGAATGGCGTAGGAGCGTGAGTTGAGTGTATCAATTCTATCAGGGATCGATAAACAGCCTTCCCTGCATTCCTGGGTAAGTTTTGAATATTGTTTAATTTTAGGGTTGAGGTAAACTTCAAATGGAACTCCTTTTTTGTCAAAGCGTTGAACCCAAATAATTTGTTTCAGTATACCTACCTGTGGCGCAGCAATACCTACACCCCCAGAAATGTTGTTGGTTACGGTTTTGTGCATTCGCGTTATGAGCGTTTGCAATATTTTATCTGTAGAATCTGGAATTGCTTTTTCACTATTTCGCCTCAATAGAATTGAATCGTTTGCATTTGTAATTTGCCACACCCGCATTGCATTCGTGGTGTCGTTCATTATCATTGATTGTTGATTTTGATCAAACTGACTTTGCCTTGAGCTACAGCTATACAGGCTTGCCATTAATCCAACAACGGAAATAATGATTATTATTTTTCGCATAAGTTCTGCTTTTTTGAAAGATACAACTAATAATACAATACAGTTTAGGTTTTCAATAACAATCTCTCTTGTGACAATTCTTACATCACAAGGTAGCTGCCAATCTTATATACACATTGATGAATATGGATATAGAACGATTCGGGGCAGATAATTAATTTCCAGCAATACAAACACAGTATGCATAAAAGCGAAATGCCTGCATCTAAATTATTTAATCTACCGGTACAACTCCTAAGTTGGCTACAACTGCATTCTATTTTGGTGTTCGTTTGATGTTTATTTGCCGGGTTAATGCTTTACTTGAACTTGAACAAATTTACCGGCCGATGTGGCTCTTACGGTATTGTCGTACATAGCCTGACAACTTACGGGTGCCAAATAATAGGTGCCGCCATAGGTTGCGTTTAAGGTAATGTAAAACACTTTTTCTTCGTTAGTTTGCAAATCGAAATAGGTCATGACCTGCGTATCGCGAAAATCGCGAAAATCGAAACTGCTCTCCTCTTTTTCACCACTAAATTCGGTAAACCGTGTGTTGACTATTTCCCATCCGCCGGGAGCGGTAAATGTAAGTGCAAGGTTTTCGTATGCGGCTCGTGTTCCGGGATGCTTCACGCGTATTTCTGCTACAAAATCGGTAGTTTGCATCAACTTATCGATTGGTAAGAGTGAGCCACTCAACGTTCGGTAGTCGACACTCATTTGCAAGTTCGATGATTCGGGTTCATGTTCGCCCGGCTTGGGCTGTCCTTCATTTATCAGTTGCAAGTAAAGTTGTCCGCCCGATTTATTGGTAAACGAGATGTTCTGGGTTGGTGAAAAATTAAATGGAAGATTCACATTCATCACATGCTTTGTGCTTTCCACGGTTTTGGTTTTACCATTGTTTACCGTATACTCCACAGCAATTTTCCGTGCCACATTGCGCGAACTGTAAAAATCGGCAACAGCATATAATACCCATCCACGAGTTTGGGTGCTGTGCCATGTGGTTTCGGTCATTTGTTTCGACATGTGCTTTATCAATTCTACAGCTCGTTCTTCCTTTCCGAGATAATTCAGTGTTTGTAACATCATAGCCTGTTCGCGCAATACCGAGCCGTAAGTACCCACAACGGCTGTTGTGTTGGTGTTTTCCTGGTTTACAAGCAAAGCTTCGGCAGCTTGCTTACGCCCTGAAACGGCATAGGCAGCTGCTAACCGCATAGCAATGGGCGATCCGGGGCTAACTATTCCGCGTAATCGGTTCATAGGCCCACGCATTGCCTCTCCGGCCAGTGCCAGCGTATAGAGGCGGTATGCCTGCTCATATTGCGATGTAGCTCCGGTAGAAACCCAGCTTCCGGCCATGGTTTTCTGGAATCGCAACCATTTGTTATACAATTGCTTATCGACACTATAGCCGGCTTTTGAGGCTGCCACCATAAAATGCCCTGCATAGTTTGTGCCCCACATATTTACATCGTTGCCACCGGGCCAATAGGATAGTCCGCCACTTTCGGCCTGGAAGACCCGTAGTTTTTTCAATGCTGCGTTAATTTTCTCTTCCATGCGCTCTTTATCTTCCTTCTGAGGTTGTAGCACATGTTCAATATTAATGAGTCCGAATACACCCGAAACTGTTTGCTCAATGCATCCATGCGGATAATTGAGTAAATAATTGAAATGTTTATACAGATTAAATGGAGGCAGTGTACTCAACTCGGCAGTAAGTGCATTTGTTCCCACAACTCCTATCGGATCCACAGAAATACTCTGTTTTCCATTGTTATTCAGCTCGGCAAACTTTACATTATACTTGCGTGGAGTTGGGTTATACACCTCTATGTTAAGGTCTTCGCTGGCAATACTTCTTCCATCGTACGCTTTAACACTCAGGCTTACAGAGCCAATACTCTCACCTGTTTTGCATGTAAAATACACCATTTTTTCTGTTTCGCCACGTTCAAACGATACTTCATGCACGGGATTTTTTATTTGCAAATTATTATCGTGAAGGAGCTCTAATTTAACTGTTCCAGATGATTTTTTATCGCGGAAAATATTTACGGGCAACACAAATTCATCATTCATAACTAGTTTTCGTGGTGCGGTAGCCATCACCATAAGTGGGGATTTTACTTTTGAATACTGCTCTGCTTTTCCAAAAGCCTGATCGTTACGGGCTACAACCATTGTACGCACTTCGCCAATATATGGCGGCAAAGTAATTTTGTGTACTGCCTGCTTATTTCTGTCCAATGTAAATGGTCCTTTTACAATAACCACAGGTCTGAACCGCTGATCGGCTACTTGCGAAGGATCGCGTGTACCACTCGCTCCACCACCAATACCAATTACACGCTCAATGGTGTTACTGAATGCACCCACCACCCAGTCGTAAATATCGTATGTTAATACACCAAGCGCTTCGTGTGCAAAAAAGGTGCGATATGGATTTGGGGTTTCAAAATTTGTTAGTGCCAACAAGCCTTCATCAACAATGGCAATGGAGTAGCTCATAGGCTGTCCGGTTTGCTCTGCCACTTTTAATTCAAAGCTTTTGCCAGATTCCAGTTCCTCATCGACTACTATTACCGGTTTTAAGCGGGTTTCCGGGTCGGTTACCTTTATACCGGCCACACCGTAAAGGCGAAGCGGTAAATCGTTTTTCGTTTGACTGTATTTCTGAATGTAGTGTACATTTACGTAACAATTGGGTACCATTTCGGCATTGGCTTTGAACGAGAATGATGTTTCTCCCTCTTCGGTATCGAGCCAGTACGTATCAATTACTTTAAATCCATTTTCGATACTCACCAAAACTTTTCCTCCAATTGAAGTAGGGAAATTCAGTTCAACTGTTTCTCCTGTTTCGTACTCTTCTTTCTGAGCAGCAAACCGAAGCATATTTTGTGCGACACCTTCGGGACGGTTTCCTCTGCTGGCGCTACCAGGCCAATCGAAATAAATAAAAGACGATGCAACTTGCTGATTATCAAGATTGGTTATCTCAATTAAGTATCTCCCCCATTCATTTTTGTCCACGGTGAGGTTAAAAATAGTCTCGCCGTTGGTAATATCAACATATTCTGTTTTAACTTGTTTTTTATATTGACGGTACCGATATCCAAAATCGTTAGAACTTTCCCACCACCAGCTCCATCTTACTTTGTACACACGCAGACGAGCTCTGATGCTCCCCGATATATTATCGCCTTCCGCATTTACAGCGGCAATGTTTACGGGTACATTTTTATCGGTTGCATACATGTTGTAGCGACCGGTTGGTTCGGGCAGCCTCAGTCCTACATACGATTTGTAGGGCAAGTAAGACTGTCGTTTAGAAGCAATACTAAAATTACCATTGGATTCAAAAACCTTAAAAAAGTAAGAAAGATTAATTTTTGATGGTAAACTTTTGGCTTTAGGAGTGAATGCGGGGATTCTTATACTACCCTTTTCATCGAGGTTTCCCGTAAAAAACTGTTCTGGTGATGTGTTCAGTTCATGCTCCTGATGATTAAACTGGAATCCCGGCCACTTATCGAATTTTAAGCTGGAGAGTGAAGCAGCCGCTTCGGCTGTTACCTTTAAACCACTAACTGGAGCACCATGCAGCCATTGCACATCGAGCTCCAACGGTTCGGTGTTGTCGCTATAAATATTTTCAGGTGCATCAATTTCTACTTTTAGCCGGTTTGGTTTTACGGTTTCTACCGCTAAGTATTTCGTAAAATCTTGCCCACCTGCGCGCACAACCACACGCCATGTTCCGGTTTCATCTGATTGCTGGGTGGGAAAATGAATCACATAATGATCCGAATTATTTCTGGAAACGACCTTTTGAGCAACTTTTTGCGAACGGGCATTATACAGTTCAAAAGTAACGGGGATTTGTGCAGGCAGCTGCCCGGCCAAATCGTGCAACATAAATCCACAGAAAATGGTATCGCCCGGACGGTATACACCGCGTTCGTTGTAGACAAAACCCTTTAGTCCGGCAGAAACATTTGCTCCATCGGTAGGAAAATGGGAATAGGACAACGCGCCGCCTTCATTCATTCGCAAATAAGTGGTCTGATTACCAAATTTTGCTTTAATAAAATATGCCGATTTTATTCCCTCGAACACTACCTTGCCTTCCTCGTTGGTAATCTCACGGGAAATAACCTGTTGCTGAAAATCCAATACTTCTACAGTTGCTTCGTTCAGTGGTTTTGTTTCCGACAGGCTTGTAGTAAAAACGGTTAACCGCCCGTGTTCCTCGGCTTTAACTATAAGGCCGATATCGCTAACCATAAAATTATGGGTCATGGCACGGCGAAATCCATAATAAGCGTCATTACACGGATCATCGCGTAAGCGCCAGTTATAGGAGCCGGAGTAGTTATAGTTGTCAAACTGATCCCAGAACTCGTTTTCGGCCATTGTAGCTTTGGGCACTTGAGAAGGATCGTCGCAGCGCGTAATGGCATTTTCATGCCGATAACCGATTTGAATATGATACAGGGCTGCGGGCTCTTTTTCTACTATTTTTGTTAAGTCGATGTAAAACGTGTTCCATTGTCCAAGGTCGGTATTGGCATACTGATTGAGCACTACGGATTGCTGAAAAACAGGCTTTCCTACACGATACAGTTCGTTATTGGAACCCAAGTTATTATTTTGTAAATACTGTAGCACATTATTCTGATAAATACGGAATACACGCACATCAACAGCGCGCAGATTAACAGCTTCAAAGGCAAATAATGCGCCCTTGGCACTGGGTGGTAAAATAACATCGTCTGACTTGGCTCTTACGGCCGGATTAAGCTCTTCAAAAACCACCTTCAGAATGGTATCGATTCCTAAAAGCTTTCCTGTAATGCTTTCCACATTGCGGCTTAACCGCAAATTATCACTTATATTTTGCCGTTCTACAGGTTGGAGAATAATCATATTGCCCTGCACGTCGATACTGTAATCTGAAATTTCCGTTAACGTTACAAGTCCCTCCAAATCCTGAAATCGCTTCAGCGGATCGGAAAAATACAGCGTTACCTGTTGTTCCGGATATTGCTGCACTTTATGGCTGGTAAGAATAAACTCGCCTTTGGCGGGAATCCGATAGGTAGTTTCGCCTTTGTAGTCTACGCCTACTGGCTTGCCATTATAGGCAATTATTATGGTGCGTGCATCTTGTTTGCGCTCAATACTGTCGATGGAAAAAGTAAAATTTCGCCCGCTCTTATCGGCTTCCCATTTTACCTGTAGTTTCTGATTTTCAATTGACGCACTCAGTATGGAATGTACATCTTCGTCGGTTGTTTTATCGGCAAACATAATAGTGCCATAGACTTTGAGAAAATCTACATTTTCCGGATCTACCGGAACCAATCCGTCGATATCTACCGTAAAATTTTGTTCTATAACCTGAAAATCGAACCGGTAATCATCCACATTAAGGGAGTCCACAATACGCGAAAGGTCAACTTTTACACTGTAGGTTTCTCCATTTTCAAACTGTGTTGCGGGAACGAATTCCAGCACATTGGTTTGTACCCAACTCACCTGCCCTTTCACCGCGGGCGAAATGGCAAATATTTTCCGCGAAGCCGACACTTCAATTTGCTCTTTGGAAACCATATCGCGTGAAAAGTAGACTTTCACCGGACTATGAGCAGAAACCGTTCCGCTGGTATGAGCAGAAATCCAACGGGCATGTATTTTCTGACTTTGCTTGCTAACACCCGTAAAAAAAATGAAGTATACCCCAACAAATACGAGCAGGGTAATTAAAATAGTGAAAAAAGAGTTTTTTTTATTCATAATGCCCAAATTAGTATTATCCAACGTACTGATAATTAGTGAGTGTTCGGAAAATAAGCGTTTCTCGTTTTTACTTTGAGTATAAAGATAACAAAATTGTTCTTTTTATTAGTTGATCCCTCGGGCGGAATTTAAAAATCAAATTAACCTTTTATATTAGTCGGGAGTAGGAAAATAAATGTGTGTTTATATGTCTGATCTTAAAAGCCAGCTATCTCCTAAATTGTCTAAATGGACTTTCTCAAAACGATTGATCTTAAGATTGAAAGCGTCTATTCTATTCATTTCTGCTAACCTACCATATTATAGCACTTGATACTGCACTTGTAAAGTATCTTGACTGAAATCATAACAAAAAAATGCGGGGCAAATATACATCGGTTAAAAAGGTGTTGTATGCAAGGCTAAAAAGACAGCGGTACATTGATAAATTGACTGAAAAATCAAAAATAATTTATAGACTGGATTAGAGCATTGATTGAAGTTCAGTGCATGAGAAAATTAGTTTTGCCCCCCAGCTTCTGCCCTTCGGGACAGTTTGGAGAAGTCCACGCACATTACACATATTTGTAAATCGCACAGGCTGACGCTCAAACCAAAATTTGCAAAAGAGTGCAATTCTCCCGTCACTCAACCTAATTATCGGCATTGATTTATATTTGCTGCCGTAATATAGTTTTGTATATTTGCATTAAAACTAGAAGATATCAGAACTGATAAATTCCATATCGATAAGTTAAATACTCAATTTAAAGACTATTCTTTTTTTTCGACAAAGGATATTGTTGAGTTTTATAGAGAATTTGAATTAGACGTAAAGCAAACCACTATAAACTGGAGGGTATATGCTCTAATTGTTATGGGTGTGCTAACTCGAATTGGCAGAGGAAAATTTATTTTAGGTAAAACTAAAATTTATTACCCTGAAGTCTCTGCCAAGTTAAAAGCGGTTTACAATAAGCTCAAAAAGGAGTTCCCATATGTAGACATTTGTATTTGGAACACATCGATAATTAATGAATTTATGAAACACCAACCAGGTGTTTTTAGTTTTATAATTGAAACAGAAAAGGAGGTAACTCAATCCTTATTTTATTTCTTAAAAGAATTGAAATATCCTGTTTTTATTGAGCCGACAAGCGATATTTTAGATAAATATCTACCAATCGATAAAGAGGCATTTATTATTAAGTCTTTAGTTTCTGAATCACCAACTCAATTAGTTAATGGAATAACAACTGTTTCGATTGAGAAATTATTGATTGATATATTTTGTGATGATATTATTTTTTCAGCACAGCAAGGTGCTGAGATGAGAACTATTTTCAATGAAGCTTTCTCTAAATATACAGTTAATCAGAGCAAAATGCTTCGATATGCAAGTAGGAGGAGAAAGAAAGAAGTTGTTCAAGAATATTTAAGTACATTTCAAATTTACGGCAGCAATAAGGGTAAAGCTGCCAAATTATAGAATATGATTAGTAAGGAAAAGATATCGATAGATTGGCTTAATCAAGTCTCGAAGGATAATGGAAAGGCGGATAAAATTCTTGTTGAAAAAGTAATTAAAGCATTACTATTACTTGAAGGACTGGTGAAATATAAGGTGCCATTTGTATTTAAGGGAGGAACGGCATTAATGCTTCACCTAAATTCAACCAAACGTTTATCAATTGATATAGATATAATTTTACCTGAAGAGCTTGAATATATTGAGGATATTCTGGATAAGATTTCTCAGGAACAGGGTTTCCTAAGAAAGGAATTACAGAAACGAGAGGCAAAATCGAAGATTAAAAAGGAGCATTATAAATTCTTTTATACACCAATACATAAATCGAATAAAGAAGAGGAATATGTTTTGCTTGATATATTATTCGAGAAAGTAGGTTATTCAAAACTTGAAAAAATTCCAGTACAATCATCTTTTGTGCCTATTGAGGGTAAGTCTGTAAGTGTAAAAGTTCCTTGTTTAGAAGATATGCTCGGTGATAAGTTAACCGCTTTTGCTCCTAACACAACTGGAATTCCATATTTCAAAAAGACGGACAGCATGAGTATGGAAATCATCAAACAGCTTTATGATATTGGGAATCTTTTTGATGTTGTTCGGGATTTAGAAATCATAAAAACTACTTTCTCCACCTTTGCATCGACTGAATTAATTTACAGAAATACCAATGAATTAACTGAAAAGGATGTTTTGGATGATATATACCAAACCTCATTATGTATTGTTACAAGAGGCGCTGATGGTAAAGGTAAGTTTAAAGAGCTCCAACTTGGAGTGCACAGAATAAAAGGATTTATATTTTCTGAAAGGTACCATATAGAGAAAGCTATTATTCATGCTTCAAAAGCAGCATACGTGGCTTCTTTGATTTTGAATGATGCTCCTGCCATTGAAAAGTTTGAAAATCCCACACAATTAAAGGATTGGAAAATTGGAGAGGAAATGAATAGCAAATTGAACAAATTGAAGAAATCCAATCCAGAGGCTTTCTTTTATTGGTATAAGATTTACGAACTAACAACACAGAATCGAATCCTATTATCCAATTCTTGCTAATCGGCCATTTGGTGCCGAACGCGACCAAGAGGCTTATCCCGATATATGGAATGAATATAGCAAAGAATCGGAAACTAATTACCACCTTGTGATTCAACACGGGGATTTCAATGGATAGTGATGTGATCTGGGTCTGTTTATTGGCGAACGACTTGTTGTCGAATGCTTATTTTCAAGTAATTGGACTTATCTTGCAAAAGTTTATTTCAAATACTTCTCCAACAAGTTTGAAACAGATGTTGAAACAGAATTTTTACTTATTTCTTCCAGTACTGAATCTTTCAACACCTTTTTCACTTTGAGCTCAACCATTAACAATGGTTTCTCATCTGGTGGTTCGGGGAAAAGGTTTTGTTCTTTAAATAATCTTCTTGTAACCTTAGCAACTTCATGCGCTCCTTTATAATCTCCTTGTTGTTCTAATAAATAAGCCAGCGCAATTAAACCATAAGCATCTTCGAACTCTCGCTTTTCTTCTTTTCTAAGTTGATAATACTTCTTAATTAATTCACTGGCGGTTTCGAAATCGCCCTTAGCTATTGATACAAAAGACTTGTTAAAATGATCGATGGTATACATTCCGGCAGAACCGGTTTCAAGTGCAATCCTCATGCTCTCGTTATAAAAATCTTCGGCTCGATCCATATTCCCGATTAGTCGCCACATTTCAGCATTCATGTGCGCCCTATACATCAACCACTTCTGATTACCCGAAGAGATTGCCAAATCCTTTAATTCACCACTTAATTCAGCCAATCTGGTTGTATCCAGTTTGCGCTGAGAATTTCGACATAAAGAAGTTAATGCCTTTCCGATTAGTGTATCGTTTTGAGTCTTTCTTCCTATTTCTAACACTCTATTGGCTAACTTGACAGATTGCTTATCGTCACCCTCCTTGAAAAGCTGATAGGCTTGATCAAGCATTTCCCGCGGAGATTTCTCCGTAAGTTTTTCTGCTTCCTTTGTTTCGTCTGGTTTCTCAGATTGCAAACCACAACCCGTTATAACCATAAAAGTCATCATCAAAATTAAATTAATTCCTTTTGTCATCTTACCTCTTAATTAAATATAGTTAATCATAGATTCCTTACCAGCTAGTATCCGTCAATAAGGTCAATTTTCTGCGTTACTCTTACGCAAACCCGTATCATTTACACCAGTCAACTCAACGGTTTTGAGTTTCGAAAGCTTACCGATTTGGCTAACCTTCGTATGCAGCTTTTTGTCACAAATAAAAAAGCCTGTCAATTATGACAGGCTTTTCTATTCAATATGCTTAAAGAAGTCTGTTAAACTACTTTGACATTCACTGCACTCAATCCTTTCGGACCTTCTTCTACATCGTAGTCTACTTTGTCGCCTTCATTGATTTCATCAACTAGTCCATTTGCGTGTACAAATACATCTTTGCCACCTTCGTCTGGTGTGATGAATCCAAATCCCTTAGAATTATTGAAAAACTTTACTGTTCCGTTACTCATGGTAAAATATTTTTAAATTAGATACAAATATAGGGTTTTATCACAATTCTAACAAACAAATGGACAATAACATAATTATCATGTAGATACAATTATTATTTTTCACTCGTTTATGCTGGAGTTTTTCTCGTATTCTCGCCATCCACGGGCGTTTGAAATAAACAGATAATAGTTACAAGATGGTTTTCGAAAATTAGGTTTTTGTATTATTTCATGCATGACAGGACTCTGGTTCATTGCTAATCTGCGTGCTGCCTGTTGGTTAGTGACCATAAAAAAGCGCTAATAACTTCTTTTTACCCAAATCGAAACATTAATCCCTGTGATGGGGATGCCTTTATTTTCAAAGTGGCCAAGCTCCTGTTTTATTGGGTTTTGCCCTCCGTAAGACGCCTGCTGTACACCCAATTATCAGGTTGCCGATATACTCTTTCACTCCGTTTTTATATTACGAGTTGGCATTCCTTTAATTCTTCTTCAACTTTTTTTAAGGTAAGTAGTGCTGGCAAGAAAACCACCCATTTTTTAAAATAATTGGCAGGGTTCTCAAAATATGAACCAGTATTTAGTTGAAAAAATTACTTCATCATATTACGTGTGATGCAAAAATACCACA
>JAQICA010000132.1 GCA_027858775.1 Salinivirgaceae bacterium
CTGGACTTAAGTTTTACATAGCTTTAGCGTCAGACAAAAGTAAATATGGTAGCCCTTACACAACATCTTTATTACCAAGCTTTAATTTACAATCATGAGCAATACCATTTTTTAAAAACTAAAAGTCCACAACTTTATGATGTGATCCCTAAAATTGCAGTAATTACAATTTTTTTATACTTGTATTATCACTGTGGTTTATAGATGCACTATCGTGTTAAACATTATTTAATTCAGGCTTTTAAGTACTTATTATGGGTATGGTATTGTCCGCTGCACCTTCAGGATTCGTTAATACAGGCGTTGTAGCCTTTGCCTGTTCGTGTGCCCTAATTATAAGAGGTTTTATAATTTAATTCGGGCGTTGTTGCATTTTTAGTGATTAATTAAACTCGTGATTCTTTTCGATGATTTCTGTCACCGTCTGTTTTCTATCGGCAGGTACAATCATCTGTATCTTTAAATTTTCCAATAATCCCTGTGTTTTAGGATCAAATGCGTTGGCAACTATTTGATTAACCTCTTTGATAGCCAAAAAATGGACAATACTCGTTCCTAAAGCACCTTTATCATTCTGATAGGAATTTTCGATAAATTCCAGTTTTTTAGTATCGTGTTGGCGCTATTTAATGGTTTATGCAAAAAAAAAAGAGACTGCGAATGCAATCTCTTTAAATCTATTAGCATGACGGTTATAGTCTGCTTGTAGTAGTTTTAAATACTAACTAGTTTTCTTTTTTTTCTTCAGTTTTTTCTTCTGTACTTTCAGCATCTTCGCTAAAATCGAGCAAATTGTTCTTACACAGAATATTGTACCACTGAATGGCTTTTTTAATGTCGCTAGCGTACACACGCTCTTTGTCATACGTTGGAACAACCTCTTCAAAATAGGCTGAAAGTTCGTTTTTCGATGCTTTGTGACTAATGGCCTCTCCACCATTCTCTTTGTCGTGCATTGCTTTAAAAACGTCTTTTAGCGGCATGTCATCTTCCTCAGTAAAAATTGCGATGTCTTCCAATGCACTAATTCTTGCTGTGGCGTAAAATGGCATTCGGCGCTGTGTTTCAAGGTTTTCAACTATAACGCCTTTCGCATTTTTCGAAACCAACTTATAGAGCCCGGGCTCTTGTGAAATTGATAAAATATCTTTCAACATAAATAGTAGCTTTTTAAATGGTTTGCAAAGATATAATTATATGTTTTTGTGATGCTTTTTTCCTAAAAAAAAAGTTGATTAATTAGGTCTGCTCTTATTGTTAATTAATATTCCGCTCTTTCTTGATGTTTTCATAAGCTTCACCTACTTTTTGGAACTTTTCTTTTGCTTTTTCCTGGAAATCATCGCCCAAATGAGAAACTTTGTCCGGATGATATTTTACAGCCATTTTTCGGTATGCTTTTTTAACATCTTCGTTCGTGGCATTTTCCGGAATTTCGAGTACATCATATGCCCAGTTGAGGTTTTTAATAAACATAGACCTTACTGAGGCTATATCTTTAGCCGATACGCCCGTGCGGTAACCAATTTCATCTATTAGTTTTTGCTCAGACGCTGCTATTTCCCCGTCGGCATTGGCTATGCCATATAAAAAGTGGAGCATTTGGGTACGCGAAGCATAGTCCATGTTGGCTTTTATTTGCTCGCATACCTGGTTAAGCGGAATTTCTTGCTTTACTATGTCGCGTAGCATGCGAATGGCTTCTGTTGCAGCCTCTTCACCGAAAGCTTGTAAGAAATATCTTTTTACGTAATCTAATTCAGATTTTAATATTTTGCCATCGGCCTTCATTACCGATGCTGTTAAAACTAAAAGGGTAACAGCAAATCCTCCCGTTGTGGTTGTGCTACGTTGCTGTCCTTTTTCGCCTTCCTTTTCTATAAATGAAGCTGCTACAAACCCAATGATGCCGCCAATTGGGCCAAAAAACGCCCAACCCAGTCCGCCTGCTATCCATTTTGTGAATTTACCCATTTTGTGTAATTTTTAAGTGTATTTTTTC
This sequence comes from Salinivirgaceae bacterium, assembly GCA_027858775.1. Classification (GTDB taxonomy): domain Bacteria; phylum Bacteroidota; class Bacteroidia; order Bacteroidales; family Salinivirgaceae; genus Salinivirga. Next base: position 2,003 of record JAQICA010000132.1, read on the forward strand.
AACCTGCTCCAAAATGCTGATTGTACCATTATTTTCGATAATGAATCCGGCATAAGCCATTCTTTCATTGTCGGTAAGTTGTTTCGATATGCGTTGCAAAACCTGTTCCTTTGTCATTTTGTCACGTTGCTGCACACGTTTTATGCGCAGTGACTCAGGTGCTGTAACCACTATCACTTCGTCAAGTTGTTTGTAGCCGCCACTTTCAATAAGTATTGCAGCTTCCTGAAGTACGTAAGGAGCATTTTGCTGCTGAGCCCAGCTATCAAATGCGACTCTCACTTTGCGATGTACAAGTGTATTCAGTTTTTTGAGTTTTTCTGTATCGTTAAAAACGACTGAAGCAACAAATTTTGTGTTGTACTTGCCTTCGGGTGTATAACTACTGGAGCCTAATAGCTTGATAATTTCTTCTTTCAGGCTTTTGTCTGTGTTTATTAGTTTTTTTGCCTCTTTATCAGCTTCAAATATCGGTATGTTGTATCTGATTTTAAAGACCTTACATATTAGCGATTTGCCTGAACCAATTCCACCTGTTACGCCAATTTTTTGCATGTTTATTCTTATTTTTCACTGATAATGAAACGGGCTTTTTCTGGCCAGTAACGCACAAGCTGGGTTTCTTCAGGTACAAATAACAGGTTCACCCGTAACTCTTGTGGTGTCGACTGTTTTTTAATATCCATATAATCAATGGCTGCTTGAAAATCTTCTGGTTTTATTCGGGTAAAATTGTCGAATGAAACCAGGTAGGTTACGTTTACGCTATTTGGAAATATTGTCAGGTTTACGCTGTCTGGTTTATTGATAATGCGTATCGGTATTTTAACTGTGTTTTCGGTAAACTGGCTTGTGCTAAGCCGAACACTTGCTTTATTTGCAGATAGCTTACATTGTTCTGGCTTTACGAGTTGCGTTTCATACGTTTTGCTTTCTTTTATATTTTCATCTTTAATTACCGTTGTCCTGACGCGCGTAAGGGTGTCAATAATGCTTTTTGGCCCTTTCACTAAAACAGAGTCTGGTGATGTTACCATTTTTCCTTTTTGTCGGTACTGCGGAGCCCATTTTAGGTTGGTTTGAGGAACTAACTTCACCATTTTTTGATGTAGCCGATCAAATTTTAATTCTATTGTGCCCGGTGTAATATCGAGTACCGATACTTCATCGTTCAAAAAGCGGGTAATTTGTTCTTTTTTACTGTTAAGGTAATATTGAAATTGTATGCTTTGGCTATCGTCTTCGTACCCGGAAAAATACGATTGCAAATCGATGTTGAATGGTAGTGCAATAGAGCCCAGTGAGTATTTCAGCAGTGAAAAACCTCTCCCCGAAACCTGCAGCTTTACCGATTGTGGATACTCGCCTATAAAAACATAATTGTCTGGTATATTATAAAACTCTACCGGGCATTCTACATCGGTAATGTAGTCTTTCGAAAGGGCATTCATCAGCCAAAGTATAGAACTGATAACCAGAAAAATAAGAAAAAGAAATATCCGTCTGTCCAGTTGTTTAATAGTTTGTACAACTGAGTGTTGAATGTTCGTTAGCGGTGTTTTTTTATCAGTTTTTTTTTGTGTCACGTGGCGTATTTTTAAGCGAATATACACTGAATATTTATTTTCAGGCAAGGAATAAAAAAATAATTCCTAATTTTTCGGGCTGCTTTATGTTTGTTGTTTTTTCTTATGGTACGATTTGTTCCATAAAAAAAAAGGCCGATTATCATAAATAATCAGCCTCGTTAAATTTTCATTAAATGCATTAACGAGATGCATTTGCCAGTTCGGTGGTATCTTTCACCAAGGCTGTTTTGTCTACCTTTACTCGAGTGTTATCTGCAATTTCTAGTGTAACCTGGTTGTCTGATACATCGGTAACTTTTCCGTAAATCCCACCAATGGTTAATACCTTATCTCCTTTAGAAATGCTTTCTCTGAATTTTTTTGCCTCTTTTTGGCGTTTCATTTGCGGCCTGATCATGAAAAAGTAAAAAATTACGACGATAACCAATAGTGGAAGAAATGAGGCTAATCCACCAGCTTCGCCATCTGTTGCCATTAATAAAATGTTCATAAGTATTTAGTTTTTAATTTGGTACTACAACGTTTGCTTCTATTACAAGTTTATTTGATGCAGGTTGGGCATTGGTCAGTACTGTTATAGCTTTATGCTGACGACCTTTACGTGCCGAACTTGAAAAAGACACATCAATTTTCCCAACTTCGCCGGGTGCTAATGGTTCTTTCGTGTAATTGGGAACGGTACACCCACATGTAGAGCTTGTCGACCGAATTATTAGATCCGCATTGCCCGTGTTTTTGTATTTGAATGTGTGAACAACAGTCTCTCCCTGAATAAGTACGCCAAAATCATGAAATTGCGAATTATCTGAATTTTCATCAATAAAGGTTATTTCAGGCATTTTTACACTTTCGTCAACACCTTTTCCGCTAATTGGATTTTTTACCATTTCAGCTGTGGTTTTCTTGTTCTCTTTTCCTGAACAACCCATTAGGACTATTGCTAAAACCATTATTAACAAATAACTGTGCTTCATAATTATTATTCTTTAAAGTTTTCGTTTCGTTTATCAAAATTCGCACCATCTACCTTGTTTAACTTGTTGTTTTCTCTCATTTGCGAGAGTAGCTTGTCAAGTATTCCGTTAATAAATGTGTTGCTCTTTTCAGTACTGTAATATTTTGCCATATCAATATACTCGTTAAGTGTAACTCTTACCGGTATTTCCGGAAAATTTGTCAGTTCGGTTACACCCATGGCAATAATGATCTTATCCATTAAGGCAATACGTTCGAGCTCCCAATTACTGGCTGTTTCTTGTATTAGCTTTTCCAGATCTTTAAAATTGACAGTAGTTTTGCGGAATAGTTCGAACACAAAGTCTTTGTCAGCTTCATTTTTGTATAGCTTCATTGGCTTAAGCCTGTATGTGCGCTTTATGCGCTCAATGGTTCGAATGCTCATACTAAGTACTAACTCAATATCATCGTTCCAGAAAACCGATTTTTCTTCCAGTGCCTCAAATAGCTCATCAGAATTACTAAATATTCCAATTAGTATTTCGGTAAGCAATTCTTTGTGATCTTTGTGCTCCAGCTCGCCTTCTTTTACCATGTACATATTGTAAAAGTTGCTATCCTCAATTTCTCTGACTAACTTTTTTATCAGTTCTGGGTTATCATCCCAGGAAATAAGGTTGTTTCGCACGTAAGATCCCACAGCCTCACTTTCTACAATGGCCATAAGTGCAGGGTTTTCAACAAACCGCATATTCGGATTGAGTTCTGCTTGGGTAGGAAGGTGTTTGGAACGCCGACGCTCAATTTTTTTGAGCTGGTGATTGTGAATTTCAATAAGTAATTGAAAAAATGAGTAATAAAGATCTTCGAAACTGTTGACGCTTTTTGCCAGTTCTTTATCAAACTGGTTTATAGAGCTATCTGTGTTGCGAAGCCATGCATACATAACTTGCATGCATTTAATTCTGAGTAGTTTTCTACTTATCATGCTTCTTAATTTCCTTTATAGAGTGCAAAAGTAACGGAATTGTCATGAAGAATAGCATAAATCATACCTTTTTTCGTTTCGATTATACTTTTCGCCCGTTTTCGTATACTTCCTACATTTCCGCATGTGTTTATTTTTTTGCTCAAAATACCTGTGGAATTTATGTACTCAGTTTAATACATCTCTCATTTTCAAATGCATCTTTTTCATTTGTATTCTGTTTAATTGGCCTGAGTTTCGTTATTTCCAGATTTATGTCGATATTGGAAAAATTATTAAAAAGACATATTGTGCCTAAGTAATTATATTACAATACATTGATATGCTAAGTAGGTAAAAATACTCTTTTATTGTTCTTTTAAATAACGTTTATTTGTATAACTTGTTGTATATTAGATTGTAAGTTAGTTTTTAATTTAGTTAAATATACTGATGAAGAAAAAAGTAATTGTTGTTGATGATTTTGAAAACACACGATGGATTGTTCAACAAATTCTCCAAAAGGAGCCTGAACTCGATGTTTTAGGTGCAGAAAACGGTGTTGAAGCCCTAAAATTCTTTAACGGAGAGCCGGTCGATTTGCTCATTACAGATTTGAATATGCCTCAAATGGATGGTATAGAACTGGTGGCAAAGGTAAGGGCGATGGATAAATATCGTTTTATCCCTATCATTATGCTCACAACCGAACGAAATCCGGAGAAAAAGCAAAAAGCACTAGATATTAAAGTTACCACATGGATTCAAAAGCCTTTTGAGCAAGGCCAATTTCGGAAAATTGTACGTAAAGTATTGCGATTGAAATAATGGACGATATAAAAGCCAGATTTAGTACAGAAGCAAACGAATTGCTGGAATTATTCGAGAGGCGCCTCCTGGAGCTTGAAAAACAAGGACAAAGCTCTGAGGCAGTTGCTGAAATTTTTCGGGTGATTCACACTATCAAAGGAACTGCCTCCATGTTCGGATTTGTCAACATCGGGAAGTTAACACACGATGTTGAAGATATCTACGATTTGGTGAGAGAAGGGCATATGACTTTTGATAAAGAGTTGATGGACCTGAGCTTCAAAATTGTCGATATTATTCGGGAACTTCTGAAAACAGGCGACGAGCTTTCTTCCGACGACGAAGCCAAAATGAGTGCAATTTTGGATACTGTGCATCAGCGTTTACAAAATCGAGAGGAGAGTGGCCACCATGAAATAGAAGATCAAAATAGCGAAGTGGCGGAACAGAAGGCGTATTATTATATTCGGTATCAGCCCGATAAGGATGTACTCGAGCGAGGAATAGATCCTTTGGTGGTGTTCGAAGAACTTGAGGAGGAGGGAGAATTTCTGGCCTATCTCGATTTGAATTTGGTTCCATCACTAACTCACTTTGAACCTGATGAGTTTTTTCTGGCATGGGATATTTTCTTTACCGGCGCAGCCAATACAGAACTGGTCGATGATGTTTTTATGTTTTTTCTAAGTCACGAGTATCAGGTGCAAACCTTTACCCTCGCTGAAATAGAATCGCTTCCTAACTTTGGTGATATACTGAAGAAACTTTCTCTTTATCAGATAGATAACAATATACTAGTACAAAATTTAATTAAACTAAGTAAAGCTTGCGATGCCGGGGAGGATAAAGAGGAACCTGAACCTGTTGTTGGTGAGTCTCCAGAGAAGAGCATGGTGGCCGATGCAACAGAAACCATTCGCGTAGAGGCATCCAAACTCGACGAGTTAATTAATTTAGTTAGCGATTTGGTTACGATTAACGGTCAATTAGAGATGAAATCTGAGCAAATAGCAGATTATCAGCTTGAAAAACAAGTGATGGAACTAAGCAAACTTGCAAAGCGCTTTCGCGATAATGCGCTGAACCTGCGTTTAGTACCCATTGAATTACTGGCCGTAAAAATGCAACGCTTGGTTCGTGACCTGTCAAACGAGTTGGGCAAGAAAACAGACTTTATAACCGAAGGTACAAATACAGAGTTAGATAAAAGCATTGTGTCGCGTTTGGAGGGGCCTGTGCTACATATAATTCGCAATTGTATCGATCATGCCATAGAGACGCCAGAAGAACGATTGCGGCAGAATAAGCCGGAACAGGGAGTTGTCAGGTTTATTGCTTTTTATTCGGGAGGCAATGTTTTTATTCAAATTCAGGACGATGGAAAAGGAATTGATCCGGAAAGAGTTAAAAATAAAGCGATTGAAAAAGGATTAATACACCATGGAGAAAGCCTGACCAACGCCGAAGCCTACAACCTGATCTTTGAACCCGGCTTTTCAACAGCCGAAAAAGTAAGTAATGTATCGGGACGCGGTGTAGGGCTCGATAGTGTGCGAAAAGAAATTGCCGATATGCGTGGACAGGTAGATGTGGAATCGGAAGTGGGGCTTGGTACTAGTTTTACCATAAAATTGCCACTTACACTATCTATAATCGATACACTTCAAACAACTATTGTCGGGCATACGGTGCTGGTTCCAATGGAATTTATTATTAAAACAGAACGTTTAAATGGAGGAAATTCCCGCCATATGTCTTTCGAAGGGGAAATTATCCCGATTATTGATTTACATAAATTGCTTGACGAAAAAAATGAACTGGCAAAAGCTCCTAAGGTATTGATTATTAAACTTTACAATAGAAAATACGGTATCACTGTCGATCGCATTGTGCGCAATCATCAGGCTGTAGTAAAGCCGCTTGGGGTGTATAATAGGCATCATCCGTTTTTTTCGGGTTCCAGCATTATGGGCGATGGCAGTTTAGCCCTTATTTTGGATATAAACCGACTAGTTAAACATCAGAAAGAAGATATATTATGACTCAAAATGATCAGATATTCTCAATACTAAGTTTTCAATTGGGCGACGAGGTTTTTGGTGTTAATGTTACCAATGTGCTCGAAGTATTGCATAATAAGGGAGTAACGCCAATTCCCCGATCGGAGACATTTGTGCGGGGTATAGTGCAGTTTCGTGGCGAAATTGTTACCGTAATCGACTTTTCCGAGAAACTTAATTTGCATAATAATTCCCCGACTTCAGGTAAGGTGATTGTCGTTTTTTATGTTCAGTCAAACGCCCACAGTTTTAAGGTTGGCGTGTTGGCCGATGATGTGAAAGCGGTAGACCAGATTCCGGCTGCTAAAATTCAACCGGTTGAGGAGATGAATCACTATTTTAACCCCGAATTTTTGAAGGGCGTTTACCAACGGAACAGTGAATTTGTCATTGTTTTAGATATTGATAAAATATTCTCTGAAAAAGAGATACAGCTTATAAAACAATCAACTACTAACGAAAAAAAATAATCATTATGAATGATATATCAGTATTAATCTTGACAAGTCTTGGTGGTATAGTTACAATGGGAACGGTACTGCTGATTATTTTCAAACGATCTATTTCATTTTTGGTAGGTATTTTAGTGTTGTTGTCATCATTGGGAACACTTATTTTGGCCGATATCGATTTTAGCGAAAGTGTTTTGGTCGATAAGATCATTGGAATTATCTCGCTGGGAATAGTAATGTCGCTCCTTTTGTATATGTTCGATCGTCGGGTAGGTCGTCATTTACGGTCGTTGACAAAAAAAATTGACCAGCTTTCACACGGCGATCTATCTGTGGAGTTCGATAAATCGTTACTTACCCGGAAAAATGAACTTGGCGATATTGTAGATTCAATGAATCGCATGTTAACGTCTTTAAAGGAGAGCGTGGGCTACGCAAAAGGAGTAAGTGAAGGACAACTTTATATCGAAATTGCGAAAAATAAAAAAGGCAATTTGGATGAAGCTATTCGCATGATGATTGACAACTTAAGGCGTATTGCCATAGAAATAAAATCGGCCGCCTTGCAGGTCGATCAGGGAAGCGGGCAAGTAAGCGCATCGGCTCAGACAATTTCTTCGGGATCTTCGGAGCAGGCAGCGTCTTCGGAAGAGCTAGCCAGCTCGATGGAGGAAATGTCTACAAATATTCAACAAAATACCGAGCACGCTATGGAAGCCGAACGTGTAGCCCAAATTGTGAGTAAAGATATTGAGTCGGTAAGTGCTTCATTTACAGAAAGTGCTAAAGCCATGCAGCAAATTAAAGATAAAATTACAAGCATTAACGATATTGCCGAACGTACAGATCTGCTGGCTATAAATGCTGCCATTGAGGCTGCCCGTGCAGGGGAATACGGTAAAGGGTTTGCCGTTGTAGCAAGTGAAATTCGCGAGTTGGCAGAAAATAGTCAGCGCACAGCTGAGCTAATATCCGATGTGGCTTCCCGAAGCCTGGATCAGTTCAACGATTCGGAAAAGAAACTTTTTAACATTATACCGGAAATAACAAAAACGGCCACATTGGTGAAAGAAATTGCTGCCGCTAGCGGAGAACAAAATACAGGAGTATTGGAAATTAATGAAGCACTTCAGCAATTTTCATCTGTTACGCAAAACAATTCTGCTCTGTCAGAAGAAATGGCAGCCAGCTCTGAGCAACTTTCATCGCAAAGCGATAGTCTTAATGAAGCTATCAGCTTTCTTAAAACCACAAGGGAAGAACATCACACAGCTAAAAAAGCCGATTTGCGAAAAGAGTTTGAGAGGTTGAAAAAATTGCTTGACGATGATAAGGCTGAGGAAATACCAAACTTTGAAAACGAAAAAATTCAACCTCAAAAAACAATTACCCAAAACACAATAACCGGTTCAGGCGTTGATATAAATATGGAAGATGATGATTTTGAGGAGTATAAGAAATAGTGCAGATGATTTGGATGAATTGTTTGGGAAGGATTTTGAACCGTGACTCACTAAATGAAAAATAATATTGAAAAAACACAACATTGCATATGTGTGATGAACACGAATTGTGCAGGGAAATATTTTAATAATTCTCCGATATGAGGGTCTTTTACTAAAGAACAAACCGATAAAATGCTTTAGCGAATAAGATTTTTGTGTTTACTTAATTGCGAAAGGAAATAATTTCTATTTTTGTGCAAGATTGTTGAAATTGAAAATGATGTATAATGGAAGGATTTGAGAACAAAGAAAACGGATCAGGTAAAGTGAGAAATGAGATATTCTCAAAAGCAGTACGAGCCGGTAAACGGACTTACTTTTTTGATGTAAAAGCAACTCGCCGAAATGACTACTACTTGACAATTACTGAGAGTAAGAAGAAATTTAATCAAGATGGTAGCTTCTTTTATGAAAAGCATAAAGTTTTTCTATATAAAGAAGATTTTGAAAAGTTTGCAGAGGGGTTAGAAGAAGTTGTTAGTTTTATTAAAGAGAACCAGCCCGAGCTTACTCCGCGCGAAGATATGGAAAACGATGACCCGAATAAGGTTGTTGAGAAATTTACAGACGTTAGCTTCGACGATTTAGACGAGGAGGAATAAATCCGAATTTGTTCCGTTCTTTTCCTGAGTAAGTTGAAGAAATACTGAGATGTGTTCTTATTTTTTGTGTGCATGTTATCTCTTGAATTGAAAGCAAATAATGCTTTTCAATTCGATGAGATAGCATGCTTTTTTTTAAACTTGTAGTATAAACACTACACAAAAAAAGCGCAGCTTTTGGCTACGCTTTTTTTAGGTGAAAATATTGTTTACACCAAACCAGAGAATCCCATAAATGCCATAGCTAGAATACCGGCTGCTACTAGTGCTATTGGTGTACCGCGCATGCCTTTGGGAACACCCATTAAATCGAGATGCTCTCTAATGCCCGCAAACAGGATTATCGCAATTCCAAAACCAATGGCAGAGCTAATGGCGAAAATAATTCCCTCCATCAGGTTGTAACTGTTCTGAATAGTAAGTAAGGCCACACCCATAATGGCGCAGTTCGTAGTAATTAGGGGTAAAAATACACCCAAAGCCTGGTACAGTGGCGGACTTACTTTTTTAAGTACAATTTCAACCATTTGTACAAATGCTGCAATGACAAGAATGAATGAAATGGTTTGAAGATATCCGATGCTAAGTGGTTCAAGCACATATGTTTGGATTAAATATGTAACTATAGTAGCCAGAACCATTACGAATGTAACCGCACCTGTCATTCCAACAGCTGTAGAAAGTTTCTTGGAAACACCCATAAATGGGCAAATTCCTAAGAACTGCATCAATACAATATTGTTGACAAGTATGGCTGATATTACAATTGCAAAAATTTCCATAATTCAGCTATTTATGATTTTTTTAATTGATTAATAATGGCAATAAGATAACCCAATACAATAAATGCACCCGGTGCCAATACAAAAATAAGCATCGTAATAGGTGCTCCTTTATCAGTTACAGGGAAAATTGGTATGTCTAGACCAAATATAGACCCAGCTCCTAAAAGTTCTCTTACAGCTCCCAGAAGCGTAAGTGCAAATGCAAAACCAAGTCCCATCCCTAAACCATCGATAGCCGACGATCCAATGTTGTTCTTCGATGCAAATGCTTCTGCACGTCCTAAAACAAGACAGTTTACCACAATAAGTGGAATAAAAATACCCAACGATGCATGTAGTGTAGGTAAGAAACCGGCCATGCTTAAATCGACAATAGTTACAAAACTGGCGATAATAACAATAAACGATGGGATTCGTACTTTATCCGGAATTTGGTTTTTCACCAATGATACCACAATGTTGGCCATAACCAACACAAATGTAGTGGCCAAACCCATTCCCAATCCATTTTCAGCACTTGATGTAACAGCTAGCGTAGGACAAAGTCCCAGTAATTGTACAAATACTGCATTGTCTTTAATAAAACCTTTGCTAAAGTTCTTTAGTTGACTCATTTCGTACCTCCTTTCGTCTCAAGTGCTTTGTTTGCTCGTTCAATGGCGTCGCAGAATGCTCGCGATGTAATGGTAGCTGCGGTTATCGCATCTACTTTACCACCATCTTTCTTTACGGTTAAGTTTGGTTTTGTTGGTTCCAATCCTTTAAATTGATCAGAAAAATCACTTTTTGAAGCGTCCATTTTATCTCCCAGTCCCGGAGTTTCTTTGTGCTCCAATACCGCGGTATTGTTAATGGTGCCATCGGGCAGGAAACCTACCATAATTTTAAAACGCCCGCTAAACCCATTGTCAGTGTACGTTTCAATGGCTGTTCCTATATGTTCTCCATTCAAATAGGCTTCATTAAATTCCAGTGAGTCGCCCGCTTCCTCATAAAGTACTTTAAACGACTTCATTTTGTCAAATTCAGGTAAAACCTTCTTTATAGAGGCCTCTTTCTTGGCCTGTAACGCCCTTCTGATGGGCTCTTTTGTTAGTTCGTAAATGCCTCCAAGTGTGGCCGATGCAATAAATGTAACCGCAAAAAGCGTGATAACCATATTGCCAAATGTAGATTCTCTTTTAGCCATTGTTTACCTCCTCTCCAAATCGTTGTGGTTTTGTATATCGATTAATGATGGGTACCGTTGCGTTCATTATAAGTATTGCAAACGATACACCTTCCGGGTAGGCTCCCCAATAGCGAATAAGCATGGTAATTACACCAATTCCTACACCAAATATAATTTGTCCCTTTCCTGTCATTGGCGAGGTAACCATATCGGTAGCCATGTAAATTGCTCCAATAAATAATCCTCCTGTAAGTAAATGGAAAAGAGGAGCAGGATACATTTCTGGATTAATGGTATGCATGATTGCACTGAAAATAAATACAGTACCGAAAATTGAAATCGGTGCATGCCATGTAATTATTTTTCGCATTAGCATGTAAATTCCTCCAATTAATATGGCCAGAGCCGATATTTCTCCTAAAGACCCCGACATATTTCCTACAAAAAAGTCGAGTGCAGTTGGAACCTGATCCATAAGTTCAGAAACTGTTTTTCCGTTTCCAATGCCTTCTTTGATCATTCCCAGTGGTGTGGCTCCGGTGTATCCGTCAGTTAAGTGAAAACGATTGGCTGGCCAGGTTGTCATTTCTACCGGCCACGAGATGAGCATGAAAACCCTACCTACAAGTGCCGGGTTAAAAATGTTTTTCCCTAATCCTCCAAACGACATTTTTCCAACTCCAACGGCTACTAATGCACCAACTACCAGCATCCATACAGGAAGGTTCGATGGTACATTAAATGCAAGCAGCATACCGGTAATAATGGCTGAACCATCAAATGCCGATGCCGGGCGCTCTTTGAGTATGAATTTATGAATTAGCCATTCGAAAATTACACTGGCTATTACTGCTATAAGTGTAAGTTTAAGGGCATCGAGCCCGAAAAAATAAACTGCAACCCCAAGTGCAGGAATTAAGCTGATCACTACTCCGTACATTATGCTGCGTACGGAATCGTGTCCTTTGACGTGAGGTGATGGTGATACGGTTAGTAATCTATTCATCATTGTTTTCTTGATCTGATTATTTGACTCACATTAGATTTGCCTAATCGAATATAATCGAGTAGGGGGCGGTAAGACGGACATGTAAATGAGCACGAACCGCATTCAATACAATCCATTATTTTATCATCTTCCGCTTCTTTCCACATTTGCTGTTCGGCATAGCTCATCAGCAAGAATGGTTCTAGCCCCATTGGACATGCAGTAATACATTTCCCGCAGCGAATACAAGCATCGTACGCTTTACGGTGCGCTTCCTTATCGGCAAAAATAAGCACGCCACTTGTTCCTTTTGTTACGGGTGCTTCCAGATCGTTAAGAGCTTTGCCCATCATTGGACCTCCACTTACAACTTTACCAGTATCGTCGGGTAAACCGCCGGCAGCTTCGATAAGCTTGCTTACCGGAGTTCCTATTCGTACAAGTAAGTTGGATGGTTTGCTTACTGATTTTCCTGTTACCGTTACAATGCGTTCAATAAGCGGTTTGCTTTTTTGCACTGCCTCATAAACAGCAAAGGCAGTTCCCACATTCTGAACTACGGCACCCACTTCAATAGGTAGTTTCCCAGATGGCACTTCACGGTTGATGACAGCTTTTATAAGCTGTTTTTCACCACCCTGTGGGTATTTTACTTTTAAAGATACAATGTCGATACCCGGATATTCTACCGAAATTTTTTGTAGGGTTTTAATTGCGTCCGGCTTATTGTTTTCAATGCCAATGGCCGCTTTTACTATTCCCAATGCTTTCATTAGAATACGGATGCCAATCATCATTTCATGACCCTTTTCCAACATTAACCGATGATCGGCTGTAAGGTATGGCTCACACTCAACTCCGTTGATAAGTAAGACCTCTGCTTTTTTTCCGTCGGGAACCATTAATTTCACGTGAGTGGGGAAGGTTGCGCCGCCAAGTCCAACTACTCCCATTGCATTTACTTGGTCGATAATTTCTTTTTGCGAGAGCGTTATCTCCTTTTTCACATCTGTCGACTGATCAATTGATTCTTCCCATTCGTCGCCTTCTACTTTTATTATGACGGCTTGCCTGCGGTACCCACTTGCATCGTATACATTATCTATTTTTTGTACAACTCCTGAAACCGATGAGTGAATGTTGGCTGATACAAACCCACCACTTTCGGCTATGATTGTACCTACCTTAACTTTATCGTTTCGTTTCACAAGCACTTTAGCCGGTGCTCCAATGTGTTGTGCCACAGGGATACTCACTGTGTCGGGAAGAGGTAGTTGCTCTATAGCAGCGCCGGCCGACAGTTTGTTTTCTTCCGGATGTACACCACCTATTTTAAATGTTTTTAACATCAATACCTCCTGTATTAATTAGTTGAATTATTATCTTGTTTTGGTTTGTTGTCGGCTGCATCTGCTTTTGGGGCTGTGGTTTCTTTTTCAGCTTTTGGAGCAGCCGGTTTGGCTTTTCTCGGTGGAAAATTAAGCTCATGTATAGCATTTGTTGGACAAACGGGTACACATTTTCTGCATAATTTGCACTTTTCGTAATCGATATAGGCCAAATTGTTTTCTAAAGTTATGGCATCGAACGGACATTCCTTTACACATTTTCCGCAACCAATACATGCTACGCTACAAGCCTTTTTAGCCGGTGCGCCTTTGTCTTTATTTATGCAGCTGATAAATATTCTGCGCTCTTTTTTTCCTCTGTTGCGTAATTCAATTATGTTTCTGGGGCATGCAGTTATACAGGCTCCACAAGCTACACAATTGTCTTTTACTACTGGTAATCCGGTTGCTTCATCCATGTATATGGCATCAAAATCACAAACCACAACACAATCGCCTTCGCTTAAACACCCGTATGCACAGTTTGTTTCTCCTGTGTAGAGGTTGTGGGCTACTGAACACGAAGATGCTCCTTCGTATTTAGTTGTGCGCTTGCGGTGTTCTGGCGTCCCGTTGCAACGAATTACTGCAATTTGAGGTTCTTTCTCCTGAAGCTCCTTGCCGAGCGCAGTGGCTATAGCGGCCATTGTGTCGTTACCACCAACCGGACAGTTAAATTCCGATATATCATCGGCTTTAACCATGGCTTCCGCAAATGCACGGCATCCGGGAAATCCACACCCCCCACAATTTGCTGCAGGTAACAATTCCTCCACTTGGTCGATTCTTGGATCTTCGTACACCTTAAACTTTTTCGCAATAAAAAAGAGCACTACTGCCGCAACGGCTCCCAGTGCACTTAAGGTAATTACGGTGTAAATAATAATCTCACTCATTTGACTTATCTATTTTTCAGGTAAAACGAAAATTTGTTCTCAATTTTTTTGTGGAATAATTTCAATCCTATATAATAGGGAATTAACGTGCTTAAACCTATTAGCCCTACTGTTAATTCGGGTATCTTCAAGAGCGTCAGCAAGATTACGGTAAAAAGTAAAATAAGAAAAGGAAGCATGTAGCCGTAGAAAAGAGCTTTAAAACCCATCGTTTCGGTGCCAATAATTGTAACTTTATCATTTTCCGCATAGGTCTTACCCATTGTTTTCACATCAATGAACTTCTCTTTCATGTCGGAAAGGTTACAATTTCCTTTCATCTGGCACGATATACAGGCCGATTGGTTAAGTATACGTACTTTGGCTTTTGTCGGACTTGATGATACTATGATGCCGTCGTGTTCGATCATTTATGTTGCTGATTTTGTTGAATTTTCTTGCAAAAATACTGATGTTCTTAAATTTTCATGCTACACAACACCCTTTTTGGATGACCCGACGCTAATTTAGTTTGAGTTTAAATAATTGAACTTTGCATAACTGCCCATGCGTTAACTATTTGTTTCATTCTAAATAATAAGGGTATAAAAGCGGGGATGTAGTTTTGTTTTGAAGTTTCAATATTGGGGATTTGAAAAAATGAATTTCGGTACTCCAGAATATATGCAAGAAAAAAGGAACGAAACTCGTTCCTTTTTTCTATAGGTATAATGCACTATTGTTTTACGGTTCTTCGACCTATGCTATAATAAGTAAAGCCTTGGTCTTTCATTTCCTGAAGTTCGAAAATATTACGACCATCTAAAATGATGTTTTGTTTGAGGAGTTTTTTCATCAAATTGTAGTTTGGCGTTCTGAATTCCGGCCATTCCGTTACAATAAGCAGGGCATCTGCATCAATTAAAGCTTCATATTGGTCTTTTACATATTTAATGGCGTTACCAATTCTTCGTTTGCTTTCGTCCATAGCTACAGGGTCGTAGCCTGAAACGATAGCACCTTCTTTTGTTAATTCTTCGATGATTGAAAGCACCGGTGCTTCACGCATATCATCTGTTTGAGGCTTGAAGCTTAATCCCCAAAGCGCAACTTTTTTGCCTTTTAAGTCGTTGTCGAATTCCTGACGTAACTTCCGAACGAGAACTGTTTTTTGATTCTCGTTTACGCTTTCAACGGCCTTTAATATCTGCAATGAGTGGTGGTTTTCGTCGGCAGTTTTGATAAGTGCTTTTACATCTTTTGGGAAGCATGAGCCTCCGTATCCTGTTCCTGCATAAATGAATTTATTTCCGATACGGCTGTCGCTGCCAATGCCACGACGAACATTATTTACATCGGCACCAACAATATCGCACAAGTTTGCAATATCATTCATAAAGCTAATTTTTGTTGCAAGCATTGCGTTTGCAGCATATTTAGTTAGTTCTGCCGAAGGAATGTCCATTGAAATTACGGGATGGCCATTCAGTACAAAAGGTCTGTAAAGTCGGCTTAAAATATCTTCTGCTTTTTGACTGTCGGTACCAATTACAATACGATCTGGTTTTAAGAAATCATCAATAGCATCGCCCTCTTTTAAAAATTCAGGGTTTGAGGCTACATCAAATGAAAAGTTTACATTTCTCTTATCGAGTACTTCTTTCAGTGTTTTTCTTACTTTTTCAGCAGTTCCAATGGGTACAGTACTTTTTGTAACTACCACAAGGTAGTCTTCCATGTGTTCGCCAATTTCTCTGGCCACATCTAACACATATTTTAAATCAGCTGAGCCGTCTTCATCGGGAGGAGTGCCTACGGCAATAAAAACGACATCTGTATTTTTCAGACTATCTTTTAACGAGGTAGTAAAAAACAGACGATTTTTATCTACATTATTTTTTACCATCGGCTCTAGTCCCGGCTCATAAATTGGAATGAGTCCTTTGCTTAGGTTGTCAATTTTTTCCTGATCAATATCTACACAAGTTACATTTACTCCCGTTTCTGCAAAACAGGTTCCGCTTACAAGGCCTACATAGCCGGTTCCTACTACTGATATTTTCATGGTTTCTTCGTTTAGTATAATTATACGTGCACTTCTCCAGATACACCTTTAAATTTTTACTTTGCGAATATAAGGAGAAATATTATTTAACAGGGTGGGAATAACAAAATCATTGCCATAGCTGTTTCGATTTTATGTTTTTTATCACATTATCAGTGCATAAACAAAAATCCTTTTTTTTCGATCCGTATGGATATGTCCCTTTTGGGGGAAGCATAAGGAATGTACTAAATCTATAATCACCTTTAAAACCGCTGATTTTTAGAATTCTGATCAATAAGATTATTAGGGTTTGGCTAGCTTTTTGCGAAGTCGTGGTTTTTGCAAGGAAAAAGTACACAACTAGTTGATTTATTGAAAAAAAAAGACTTATTTTGTGACTTCTAAAGCAGAACGTAGATTTAATCTATAAATAAAGTCTAATTTATTAAATTTAAGGAGTTTAACTAATGAATCAAGAAGAAACAAACTTGAAAAACGAGGAGCTGGAAAACGAAGTACAGCCTCAAAATGCTCAAGCAAACGAGGAGTTTGATTGGGATAGTTATGAAAAAGATCTGGACGGTTATTCGTCACAGGATCGCCAGGAACTTGAAAAACTGTACGACAACACAATGTCGACAATTGCTGAAAATGAAGTGGTTGATGGAACTGTTGTTGGTATTAGTAAACGTGAAATTATTATCAATATTGGGTACAAATCAGAGGGAATTGTTAACGCTACTGAGTTTCGTTACAATACTGATTTGAAAGTTGGTGATAAGGTAGAGGTTTATGTAGAAACCCAGGAAGACAAAGAAGGACAGCTGAAGTTGTCGCACAAAAAAGCCAGAGCGCTTCGCTCATGGGATCGTGTAAACGAATCGCTTGAGAAAGACGAAATTATTAAAGGTTACATTAAGTGCCGTACTAAAGGTGGTATGATTGTAGACGTATTCGGAATTGAAGCATTCTTACCCGGATCGCAAATTGATGTTAAGCCTATTCGCGATTACGACATTTTTGTGGGTAAAACCATGGAATTCAAAGTTGTGAAAATCAATCAGGAATATAAAAACGTGGTTGTATCGCACAAAGCACTTATTGAAGCTGAACTTGAACAGCAGAAAAAAGAGATCATTGCCAAACTTGAAAAAGGTCAGGTACTTGAAGGTACTGTTAAAAATATTACATCATATGGTGTATTTATTGATCTTGGTGGTGTTGATGGACTTATTCATATTACAGACCTTTCTTGGGGACGTATTTCGCATCCGGAAGAAATTGTTGAACTCGATCAGAAACTTAACGTAGTTATTCTTGATTTTGACGACGATAAAAAACGTATTGCACTAGGTCTAAAACAGCTTACCGAGCATCCATGGGATTCACTTGATACAAACCTTAAAGTAGGCGACAAAGTAAAAGGAAAAGTTGTTGTCATGGCTGACTACGGAGCATTCGTAGAAATTGCTCCGGGAGTAGAAGGTTTAATTCACGTATCAGAAATGTCATGGTCGCAGCACCTACGCAGCGCTCAGGAATTCCTGAAAGTGGGTGACGAAATCGAAGCTGTAATTCTTACACTCGATCGCGAAGACCGCAAAATGTCACTGGGTATGAAACAACTCAAACCCGATCCATGGCAAGATATCGAACAAAAATACCCGGTTGGTTCCAAACACAATGCAAAAGTACGCAACTTCACCAGTTTCGGTGTGTTTGTAGAAATTGAAGAAGGTGTAGACGGACTTATTCATATTTCAGATTTATCATGGACGAAGAAAATTAAGCACCCTGCTGAATTTACTTCAATTGGAGCTGAGATAGAGGTTGTAGTTCTGGAAATTGATAAAGACAACCGTCGTTTAAGCCTGGGTCATAAGCAACTCGAAGAAAACCCATGGGAAGTATTCGAAACAATTTTTGCTGTTGATTCAGTACACGAAGGTACCATCACCGAACTTACCGAAAAAGGTGCTGTTGTAGCTCTTCCATACGGTGTTGAAGGTTTTTCAACTCCAAAACACTTAGTGAAAGAAGATGGTGGCAAAGTAGGTATGGATGAGAAAAACGAATTTAAGGTTATTGAATTCAACAAAGATGCAAAACGCATTATTGTTTCTCACAGCCGTATTTTCGAAGATGAAAAACGTGCAGAAAATGCAGCCACACGCAAATCTACCAAGAGTGCAACTAAAAAATTGAAAGATAATTTAGAAAAAACCACACTTGGTGATATTGCTGAATTAGCAGCACTGAAAGACGAAATGAACAGTAACTCAGCGAAGAAGGAAGCTTCTGAAGGAAGCGAAAGTAACGACGCTGCAAAAAAAGATGAGCAATAGAGCGATTTTTTTTGGTTGACTGGAAATGATATCGTAATTTTATCTAAAATTCTTTACTCTTATGGATTTCAAAATAGAAAAGAAAGATAAGTTTACCGAAATACAGGTAATGGTTGATAAGCTAGATACGCACATTGCGCCATCGCTTAAATCTGAATTAGTGTTAATTGCCGGTAACGGCGAAAAGAATATAATTCTTGACCTTAGCAACGCAAGGTATTGCGATTCGTCCGGGTTAAGTGCTATTCTGGTCGCCAACAGGTTATGTAAAAATGCCAACGGTGTTTTTATCTTGTCCAGTCTCCAAACTGCTGTTGAACGTCTTATTACTATTTCGCAGCTCGATACGGTACTCAATATCGCTGATGACTTGGTACAAGCAGAGGAGATGTTGAACCAGATGCTCGATAAGGCTTAATGCGGTTTGAACTGACTATTTTAGGGTCAGGGTCTGCATTACCGACAACAAATAGAAATACTACCGCTCAGGTACTGAACGTACTTGAGCGGTTTTTTTTAATCGATTGCGGTGAAGCAACTCAGTTGCAATTGCGTAAGTACGGTTTTGCGATTAATCGCATAAACCATATTCTTATTAGTCACTTGCATGGAGACCATTTTTTTGGGCTTTTTGGGCTCATTTCTTCGATGGCGCTTCTTGGACGTACAAATGTCTTGCATATATATTCCCCTCCCGGATTAGAGGGTATTCTGAATACCGTACTGAATCCCCAATTTGAAAAAACACCCTTCCCAATTCAATTTCACTCCTTGGCTGATGATGATCCAACGGTTATTTTTGAAGATAAAGTTGTAACGATACACGCATTTCCCCTAAGGCACTCGGTAAGTGTTTATGGTTTTTTTTTCCAGGAGAAAAAACGCTTACAAAACATTCGTTCTGAAAAAATTACGCAATATAAAATATCTATACCGGAGATTCTTGCTATTAAAGAGGGAGCAGACTTGGTGCGCGAAAATGAAACCGTGCCAAATTCGGTACTAACTATCGACCCATTGCCTCCCAGATCTTATGCTTTTGTTACAGACACCATTATTACACGTAAACATACGGAGTTGATTAAAAATGCAGACCTGCTTTATCATGAGGCAACATTTTTACACGCCGACAAGGCTTTAGCAAGAAAAACAATGCACACAACTGCAAAACAAGCAGCTGAGTTTGCCAGAGAGTTAATGGTAGGCAAATTAATCCTCGGTCATTTTAGTTCCCGCTACAAATCAGATGCGTTGTTTTTAGAGGAGGCTAATAACATTTTTCAGAATTCCATAATAGGTACCGACGGATTAAAAATTACAGTACCTGAGTAAATTTTGTTTGTTGTTTGCTGATGTGTTGTTATTTTTTATAGTAAATATATTCCCATAATTATTTGTTTCGTTTTTATTTTTTTTCATAAATTGTAGAACTAATTAAATCTACTAAATTATAAGCAATTATGAAAAGAATTTTATTTTTAACCATGATATCTGTTATGGTTTTGTTTTCGTGTACAAAGGACGAAATTGTGAACGAAAAATGCGAGGAAATATCCGACATGGAAGTTATTCCTGCAGATGAAATCAGGAAAATGATTTCTGATGAACTCAAAAGAACAGGAGAATTCAGTTGGGACAATGTTGATCCTGTTGTCGTCTGGAGTGCGGCCTTTCATGGCGACGGTATTATTACTGTTGGGTTTAGCGATAGCCCATTTCGTTTACAAAAAGGAACTTCGACAAGCAATGCTCGTAAAGACATAATTGAAATTACTATGTCGATTGAGAGTGAGGGATTAAAATCGGCGCTTAAAGAAGAAGATGTAGTGACATATGAACCTGAAACGTTAAATTATATCGATTTGAAAGTGAGTCAATTTGCAACCATTGAGGCACTTAATACATTGAGTGGGATTCGCTATATCGAGCCTTCCGGATTTGAGTACTTTGCCCATGAAATGAGGCAGAAAAGCTCCTCTGGCTGCGATAAAACTGTTGTTTCCGTCTATGGTTCCGATTACACAACGGTAAACCCCGGAAGCTTGGTTTCATGGGTCTTTTACGAACATAATATTCCGCAAGCATGGTCAGTTTCAACGGGAAGTGGAATTGGCGTCGGATTAATCGACACAGGTATTTCTGATGATCAGTCACTGCTTGGAAGTGGTTTTGAATCGGGTTATTCCAATAATCGATACATCGCGAAGCATGGTGTATATGTTGATTCTCGTTGGCCTTGGGCATCGGATACTGACGGATATCATGATAAATGTGGACATGGAACACTCATGGGAGCTACAATTTCGGGGCCCCGAAATAACCAGAATTTACCGCTTGGGGTTGCTTATAATTGTAATTTAATTGCTTACAGAGCTACAAAAAATGTAGTTGTGGATGGTTATCACGAGAAGCGGGGAGTAGGAAGGGCTCTTACTGAGTTGGGAAACCGAAACGATGTACAAATCATTTCTATGTCCATTGGCCATATCTTTTCTATTGGAAGCATTAGCGATGCGGTGGAGTATGCCTATAGCAAGGGGAAATTGATTATTGCGGCAGGTGGCACATCTACCAGCTTTACCAATTGGGCAGGTGTTATTTTTCCTGCCAATATGGATGAAACTGTAGCTGTAACAGGTATCCAGGATGGTGTGGGTTATACCGAATGCGATGTGTGTCATAAAGGAGAAAAAATAGATTTTACCGTAATTATGGAACGACAAAGTAATACTAATCGCCATTCTGCTGTTTTAGGCTGGTATAACGGCTCTAAAACTTATGTGGGCGGATCGTCTGTGGCTACGGCTACTACTGCCGGAATTGCCGCTCTTATTTGGTCTAATCATCCAACATGGAACCGCGCGCAGGTGCTGAACCGAATGAAAGAGTCGGCCGATTTTTATTCGAATCGTCATAGCGATTTTGGTTGGGGAACCATTGATGCTTACCTGGCGGTTCAGTAAAATACTGTGGCAAATACTAGAGTCACCCGTGCCGGGAGACAAAGATAGCTATTTGTAATGTTTTTCAGCGGCTCCGGAATTGGTAAATGACCTGGTCGATCCGGAGCCGACTGTTTATTGTCGGTTTGCTGTGCATAGAAAAGAAGGTCGATCCGGATCGCTCTGTGGTCGTATCATTTTAAGTGAATGGAAATTTGCGCTAAAGTACAGTGTGCTTACAGATTATATTGTACCTTTGTCTTACTCTGGGTCTATTTGCTTGTTTTTCAGGCATCTTATCCTCGAGCTTGTTTAGTGTACACATTTAATGTTTGATTATGAATGCTAATTTAGCAGTACTCATCGATGGTGATAATATTCCATCGGCAAATGTAAAAGAGATGATGGAGGAGATTGCCAAATATGGTAATCCAACCATTAAAAGGATTTATGGCGATTGGACGAAACCCAATCTTGCGAAGTGGAAGACTTTATTGCTCGAAAATGCCATTACTCCTATTCAACAATATAGTTATACTACAGGAAAAAATGCGACCGATTCTGCTATGATTATCGATGCAATGGATATTTTATACTCAAGCAAAGTAAACGGATTTTGTTTGGTATCCAGCGATAGCGATTTTACACGATTGGCTACACGGCTCCGCGAAGCCGGTATGTTGGTTATAGGTATCGGCGAGAAAAAAACACCTAGTCCTTTCATTGTTGCGTGCGATAAGTTTATTTATGTCGAAATTCTTAAACAGCAAACAGACAAGGACAACGATTCGGAGAAAACAGAGACGAAATCGAGTGTGGATAAGATTACTAATAAGGTGATAAAGCTCATTTCTACCACAATATTGGATCTTTCCGATGATGATGGCTGGGCTTTTCTTGGCGATGTTGGCGGGCTGCTTCAGAAAAAGCAACCAAATTTCGATTCGCGTAACTACGGGTTCGAAAAACTGACGCCACTCATAAAATCTACCGGGCAATTTGACATTGAACAGCGCGAAAATCCCAAAAGTAAAAATAAGCTGATCTACGTAAAAAATAAGGAGCGTAAGGGACGTGCTTCAAAGTAAAAATAATCCCTATACCTTTTCTGGTTACAATTAATTTGTCGGTATAGGGATACTGAATTATTCTACTAGTTTGATTTTAAGTTCAATATCGTCTGAAAGAACTTTGTCTTTCATTGGGTGTTTCCATGTTACATCGTATTTATGACGATTGAATGTCATTGTTCCATAAAAAACCTTTTTGCCGTTTTCTTTTTTAATTTGCACATTCTTAACCACCTCTTCGTTTGTCTTTCCCCGTATGGTTAAATCTCCGGTAATAGTATTGTTCTCGTGTTTCTTGATAGTGAAACTCGCTTCCGGATAGTTTTCAACATCGAAAAAGTCGGCTGAAGAAAGGTGTTGAATAAGCTTTTCTTTTGTACTACCCTCATCCGGATTGTAGTTTTCATCCGCAGGCTTCATCGTTTTCATGTCTATCACAAAAACACCCTCGTTAATTTTACCGTCTTTAATAGAAATACTTCCGCTTTTAAAATCGAGCGTTCCATAATGGTTGTAAACCCCTACAAGTGATCCCGTCCATTTTACAGTGCTCTTTTCAAGGTCAATCGCCATGGCTGTCTGATCTGTACTCAGCTCAGCATCTTTTGTGGAGTCCATAGCGCCGCTCGATTTTTTTTCGTTGTTGCATGCTGTAAAAGCGATTCCCAGCGACAGTGCCAATGTTATTAAATGTACTTTTTTCATTACAATAGTATTTTATGATTATATTAGTATAAAGGAAGTTAAGCGGTTTTTGTTCAGAAGGCGGCTCGTTATTGTGCTGTTAATGTCAAGTTTCTCTTATTATTGCATTTGTTTTATTTTCAGTTGATTGTAAATGTGCCCGTAAGAAAACTCCAATAACTGCGTTATGTTCATTTTGAAAACAGTTATTTACGAAAGTAAACGCCTTTATTTTCAAAATGAACAAGCCTTGTTCTTGAAGTTTTATTACTGGGCACACCAAAAAACAGGTGGTTTTCGTGCTGGCACTAACTCGTTTGTATGGTTGATTTATAAACTCATTGGGTAATTTGTAACCGTTTTTGTATTATTGTACCTGCAGGGCGTTTTTATTTTCCATGATTGAGTTATGGCTTAAAAGCCTTTAAATGACTGATTTTTATCTTTTTATCTCTGCTGCTTAAAGGGGATGCACTAAAATCAGCCATTTGAAAAAAATCCAATTAGAGCAATTGGAGGGCAATTAATTCTTTATAATAAGCTCAAAATTCTTTCAAAGTTCAGTTTTGAATGGAATATAAAAATGCGCGAATACAAAAAATAAATCAAAGATTTATGAAAAAGAGACCGTTAAGTTTTTTAATAGGAGCATTTTTAGGCTTGTTTTTACTTTCTACTGCATTAATGGCACAGGAAGAAACATTGAAGCTGTATAAGAACAATAAAAAGCGATGGTTAAAATCGTTGTCTACATCCAGTTCCGGATTACGCTACAATATTGAAAATCCGGGAGAGGGGAAAGCCCCACGACCCGGCGATTTGGTGAAAGTTCATTATATAGGAGTGCTCGGTAACGATTCTGTTTTTAGCTCCTCCTACGATGAAGGCAAACCGTTAGAAGTAAATTTTGGTGTAGGCCAGGTTATTCAGGGATGGGACGAAGGAATTGGATTTTTGCGCGAAGGAGGAACTGCTGTATTGGTTGTCCCTCCGCATTTAGGTTATGGCGATCGGGCGAATGGTCGAATTCCGGCAAATTCTACATTGTACTTCAGGATAGAGCTTATTGAAGTTAAACGCAACGAGGACATTCAGCGATTGAAGACAACCGGGAAAGACACTGTTACGTTGGAATCAGGCATACGGTATATTCCTGTTTCTGAAGGAGAAGGAGCAAAAGCCGATGAAGACCATTGGGCATACTTCCATTTTATTGGTTATTTGCCATCAGGCAAAATTTTCGATGCCTCTGCTCTCCGGGGCAATGCGGTGCGTTACAATGCCGGTTCCAACGATTTTATTCCCGCCTTCGATATGGTTTTACCATTGATGAGGCAAGGGGCACAGTACCATATTCTTGTGCCATCTGAATTTGCGTATGGCAAACAAGGACTCGAAGGAGTTGTGCCGCAAAATACCGATTTAAAGTTCGATATTAACTTACTTCATGTGGAGGAGAAAAAAGAAATTATTCCTTTTGATGTAGTGGGAAAAGATACCATTGCAACTCAGGGCGGAGTAAAGTATATGAAAGTAGAAGTGGGAGAGGGCGAATTTCCTCAAGATAACGATGTGGTGAAAATTCATTTTACCGGATATTTCGAAAATGGGAACATGTTTCAATCATCTTTATCGGATAATAATGATGTCATTTTTGCTATCGGGCAGGGGCAGGTAATTGCTGGTCTCGACGAAGTAATAAAATTTGTAAAACCCGGTGGGAAAATTCGGGCTGTTATTCCCTGGGAATTGGGCTATGGTGCGGAAGGACATCCTCCACTTATTCCACCTAAAACAAATTTGGTTTTCGATATTGAGTTGGTGGCTGTAGCCGAATAAAAAATAATCACTCATGCAGATAATAAAAAAACATGCACCGCTTTGGCTTTTTGCCATTGCATTTTTGGTCTATGCAAATACACTTCAGAATGAGTATGCACTTGATGATGCCATTGTAATTACCCAAAACTCATTTGTGAAGAAAGGTTTATCCGGAATCGACGATATTTTTACTACCGAATCGTTTACCGGATTTTTTGGTTTCGATAAACAATTGGTTGCCGGAGGCCGATATAGGCCACTTTCATTGGCCACATTTGCTGTTGAATATGAGTTTTTTGGTAAACAGCCATTTATTTCGCATTTGATAAATGTTATTCTTTTTGCTTTGATTGTATTGCTGATTTACCAAATACTTTCGCGTCTTGGCGTTTTGCCTTATCAGCTGGCCTTTCTTATCGCCCTGTTGTACGCACTGCATCCTATTCATACCGAGGCTGTAGCCAATATAAAAGGGCGCGATGAGCTTTTGGCTTTTTTATTGATTCTTGGTGCAGTTTATAGGCTTTTAATCGTGAAAAGTCGCAAAATCATCAATTTGCTGGGAGCTGGTGCACTGTTGTTTTTGGCCATGCTATCTAAAGAACACGCAATTGCGTTTGTAGCGCTTATTCCTTTGGGAATGTATTACTTACGGTATAAATCGAGTGAAATTTTCCAAGTATTTGGCGTTTTATTGCTGTTCGGAATGGTTTTTTTTAGCATTCGTTTTTACGTGCTGGACGGTGTGCAAATTACCGAAAGCTCTTCACTTATGAATAACCCGTTTATAAATATGTCGGGTACTGAACGCTATGCAACCATTTTGCTTACATGGCTGTGGTACTTGCAACTACTCATTTTTCCTCATCCATTAACCTACGATTACTATCCCTATCATGTTCCTGTTGCTAATTTTACAGAAAATTTGCCATGGTTGGGGTTAGTCGTAGTACTTGTTTTATTGTTTTTTGCCATTAGAAGCCTTATAAACAGGCGCTTTTATGGGTTTTGGATTTGGTTTTTTATTGGTTCATTTTTATTGATGTCCAACTTGTTTATCTCCATTGGTACGTTTATGAACGAGCGCTTTTTGTTTATTCCGTCACTTTCTTTTTGTGTGTTCATTGGGTTCGGTATTCACTACCTGTTGATAAACCAAAAATTAAAACAGTACGGCTTTGGCCTGCTGGCGGTTTTTATGCTAGGCTATTCGGTAAAAACCATATCGCGAAATACGATTTGGAAAAATGATTTTACACTGTTTACACACGATGTGAAAATATCACAAAACAGTGCTAAAGGCAATTGTGTGGCCGGCGGCCAATATTACGAAAAGGCTGTAGCAGCCAATAATGAGCAAGAAAAGCAAATGCTTTTACAGAAAGCCAGAGGTTATTTAAAAAAGTCTCTTTCTATTCATCCGACTTATAACGATGCCCACTTGCTGTACGGTAATACGCAGTTTGGATTGAAACAGCCGCTCGATAGTGTTATGCCGTCTTATTTCAATATTTTTACCAGAGCACCAAGGCATTCTGCTGCATGGAAAAATGCCTTGGCTGTGATGCATTCGGGAAATCCTGAAAATCGATTGAAATGGTACAAAAAGCTCCATTCAATTGATAGTAATCGGTTCGAAATTACGTACAATCTGGGTAAAATTTACGGGCGGCACCTTCAAAACTATCCAAAGGCAGAGCAAAAGCTATTGGAAAGCATTCGGTTACGTCCTAATAATATAAAAGCATTGAAAGATATAGCTGTAGTGTATGGCCTTACCGGCCAATACCAGGAATCTGTAGAGGCTCTTCAAAAGGTGGTGAAAAGCGACCCCAACGATGCACAAGCATGGTTCAATCTCGGATTAAGCTTAAATGCCCTCGGGCAAAAAACCGAGGCGCAGAAAGCACTCGATAAAGCACATCAACTTGATCCGTCGCGTAAGCGTATTGTTCTGAAATAGTATTTCCGTACACTTTTTTTCAACTTTAATTAATTGACTATAAGTCATTACTTTTACGAGAAATATTCTCTTTAGCGTTATGGATTTTTTACACAATCTTGTTTTGTCGATCGGTTCGTTGTTCGCGTTGTTAATGCTTGTTACAGCGGTTGTTTTCTTCACAGAAAAACAGTTTAGAGCCGTCTGGATAAGTTTATTGTTTTTTATTTTAATCCCATTTCCGTTTTTCTTTTCTGCGCTCATTCCCGATGTGTTTTTATTTTGGTATGACGGTGCATTACTGTCTTTTACAGCAGTGCTTTTTGTGATGTTTTTATACAATCCAAAGCGAAATAAATTTTCACCTTCCACACCCACTGGTCAAAATGATGAGCGTAATACAATGTTTTCGCGTAGAGAGCTTAAGAGTAATACGCCTGCATATAGGGAATATTACAACCTTTTCCCTCAACACGAAGCTCTCGATAGTAATTGGCGCCAAAAACCAGGGCTAATGAGCCCCCGATCCGTATTTTATAACCCAGTGCTATTTGCTGCTGCTGAAGCGTCTTTTAAAACCATAAGTTGGCTGGGGAATCATATTAACGGAAATCAGGCAGAAAAAAAAGTCGATATTTCTCCGGAGAAATTAACCCGATTCGTAAAGTCGTGGATGAAAAAACAAGCTGTTGCAGATGTAGGAGTTGCAAGCATGAAATCCTATCATTATTATCATACAAAAGGTCGTGGTGTGCAATACAATGCAGCTGTTAAAATGCGCTATGCTTATGGTATTGCTCTTACTATGGAGATGGACGAGAATGTAATGCAAACTTCACCCAAAGCCTCTGTACTAATGGAATCGGCAGAGAAATATCTGCATTCCGGTATTTCTGCAATTCAGTTAGCTGCATTTTTACGCGAGTTGGGGTTTAATGCTCAAGCTCACATCGATGGTAACTACGAAGTTGTATGCCCGCTGGTTGCCCGCGATGCCGGTTTGGGAGAAATCGGACGTATGGGGCTTTTAATGACGCCAAAACACGGGCCGCGCGTCCGAATTGCAGTTGTAACAACCGATGCTCCATTAATTGTCGATAAACCTTCAACGGTTGCTCATCGAATGATCGAATTTTGTTATTATTGTAAAAAATGTGCCGCTATCTGCCCGGGCAAAGCAATTCCCAAGAGTGACCGGAAAATTGAAGATGGGGCCTTGCGATGGAAAATTAATTCTGAAGCCTGTTTTACGTATTGGGCTGTTTCGGGAACAGACTGTGGTCGATGTATAACCGTTTGTCCATATGCACACGGCACAAATTTTTTGCATCGCTTTATCCGATTCGGAATAGAACATTCTTTGCTCTTTCGCCGCTTAGCTATAAGTTTAGACGATTTATTTTATGGTAAAAAGCCCAAAAGTAAACCCCTACTTTCGTGGATGCAGGTTTAATTAGTGTATCTAAGAAACCGTATCTCTTTTAGGTTGGCATAACTCGAATAAGCTTTTATTGTTATTTTCATTCATACATCCAGGGACGTTAGGAACAATATTTGCGTTCTCATGTAGTACACAAAGCTACAAACGAATATTAGTTCCATGCGTCTGAAATTCAAAGTATTGCTTTTATTTTTGTTTTTTTCGGCAGCTGCTTCACCACAGGCTGCGAAAATTCAGGCTATGTTTATTTATAATTTTACAAAGTATATAGACTGGCCCGAAAGCAGCCGTTCGAATAGCTTTGTTATTGGTGTACTAAACGATGTAGAGCTTTACACACGATTGACCGAGGTGGTTGCTGGTAAAAAAATGAATGCCCTGCCGATTGTTGTGAATAAACTAACAAATAGCGCTCTTACAGAGCAAATTCATATTTTATTTGTAGGAGCAAGTCAATGCGAAAAGTTACCCTCGATTTGTAATAAACTAGAAGACAGAGAGGTGCTTATTATATCAAATTGTCCCGATGGAATCGATCATGGGGCAGCAATTAGCTTTGTGGTTGTGGCAAATAAGCAACGCTTTTCACTTTCCAGACAAAATTTTGTCAAACACAAATTGCAAATGAAACCCGAGCTTGAAAATTTTGCACTCAAAGTAAAATAGCGAACCTAAGAAAACTCTAATAACTGCACCAAATTCATTGGCGTAGTTTTACCTGTATTTTCGCAGAGGTAAACCATTATCTTTGAAATCAGTTAGTCAATGTAGAAAATGCATATACTCTTAATAGCAGATACTGATATACATCGATTGTTTTCGGAATTACCAAACAAGAATTCTTTCCGTATCATTATTGCTGCCAACAAAAAAGATGCATTGTCGTTGTTGATAAAACAACCATTCGAACTTGTTTTAATCGATCTGGAATTGGAAGCCACTTTAGGTTTGGAGTTGTTAAAGTCCATTAGAGAGCGCTTTTTGTTTGACGAATTACCCATAATTGTACTATCTGCCCCCCATGATGAGGCTGTTATTTCTTCCGCAATTGATTTTGGTGCAACAGACTTTATTTTAAAGCCTCTTAAAACAGAGGAGCTTTCTCTGAAATTGCGAAATATGCAGCATTATCGAAAAATAAGTGCCCGAAATGATATGTTGACCAACCGGCTAAGGCGGGTAGAGAAAGAATTGTACGAGACCAAAGCCATTATTAATCATAGTCCGACCATTGCATTTATTTGGGAAAATAAGCCTGGGTGGCCGGTTTCATTTGTTACCGAGAATGTTTTATCATTATTTGGGTACTCGGCACAGGAGTTTTTATCGCAAAAGGTTTTGTTTTCGAGTTGTATTCACCCCGACGATATCGACCGTGTAGCTACTGAAGTAGAGCAATTCGAAAATAAAAAAAATAGTTCGAGTTTGGAACATAGTCCTTACCGAATTATTTCTAAAAATGGTGATGTACGATGGATTTTAGATTTTTCTACTGTAGAACGGAATAGTGCGGGGGAAGTGGTTCATTTTAAGGGGATTGTGCAAGATATAACGGAACGCAAACTTTTTGAAGAGAAACAGCTTGAGAGCGATCAACGACTCGATGTGTTTTTTAAACAGTCGCTCGATGGATTTTTCTTTATGCTGCTCGATGCACCTGTTATTTGGGATGATACCGTTGATAAAGAGCAAACCCTTGATTATGTATTTAGCCATCAGCGTGTAACGAGAATTAATGATGCCATGCTTAGCCAGTATCGGACTACTCGTGAGTATTTTATTGGGCTGACGCCTAACGAAATTTTTGCACACGATATTGAGCAAGGCCGCAAGGTATGGCGCCAATTTTTCGATGAGGGGAAGTTGCACATCGATACTACAGAAAAGCGCTTCGATGGAAGCAATATGGTTGTAACCGGCGATTACATTTGTATGTACGACTCTGAGGGGCGCATTACTGGGCATTTTGGAGTACAACGAGATGTAACACAAGAGCGGGCAGCACTGGCTCAGCTCAAGGAAAATGAATCCCAGTTGCGCCAAATAACCGATAATATGACCGATGTAGTGTGGACTTCCGATTTGGAACTAAACACGATTTACGTAAGTCCATCGGTTAAAAAAGTGCTTGGATATACCCAGCACGAATTTAAAAATAGCCCTGTAGAGCGGCGCTTCCCACCATCGGCTATAGCTATAATTTCAAAATTATTGCAAGAAGAGTTGCTTCGCGATAAGGATCCGGCAATTGATAAAAACCGGTCAAGAATAGTAGAAATTGAACAGTACCACGCCGATGGACGATTATTACCTTTTTCTGCGCACACCCGTTTCTTACGCAATGAAAATGATCAGCCAGTTGGTTTGCAGGGCGTAACACGCGAAATTTCAGAGCTTAAAGCAGCTGAGAAAACCATCCGCGAAAGCGA
Source organism: Salinivirgaceae bacterium (assembly GCA_027858775.1). Classification (GTDB taxonomy): domain Bacteria; phylum Bacteroidota; class Bacteroidia; order Bacteroidales; family Salinivirgaceae; genus Salinivirga. The sequence goes on from JAQICA010000132.1 coordinate 32,873, forward strand.
AGAACGGTTTAAAAAGCTTTCGTCATTAACATTTGAGGGCATATTAATTTTTGAAAATAATGTAATTGTCGATACTAATGAGGCCTTTACACGCCTGTCGGGCTACACACGCGACGAAATTGTTGGCAAAGACATTATCCCCATCATGGTAAATGGCACCGACAGGGCGTTTTTGTACGAAAAACTGAATAAATTTGGCGATGAGCTTATTAAAGTGGAAGGAATAAAAAAAGACGGAACGCGCATACCTGTCGAAATAGAAAGCCGAACAATGATGTATAAAGGAGGAGCCATGCATGTTACTGCTATTCGCGATATTTCGTACCGTACCTTAGCCGAAAAAGCACTTCTTGAAACAAATAGTAATAATGAGTTTTTAAGCTACCTCTCATATCAGTTATCTGCTTTTCCCGAAAAAGATGTTATTAAAAATATTGCTTTGCCACTTATTAAAGACCACACCGGTGCCGATTATGCACATTTTTCTTTCTACAACAAGGAAAGGTCCATGTTGGCGCTGGAGCACATTGAGGCCGATAATACAATACTTAATGCGATAGGAGAATTGGTTGGAAAAGATATTTTTAAAACGATTAGCCCGGTTAACGAAGAAGCTTATAAACGGATAACCCGAGGTGAAATTGACGTTATGGAAACGTTAACCGAACTATCGTTTGGTGTAATACCGCCATTTGTCGATAAAGTTTTAAGAAAAGCTACCGGACTGAATTATTTTTATGCCTTTGCGCAAATGGATGAAGACGAATTATACGGAGTTACTGTATTGGCATTTAAAAATATAAACAGTTTACCAACTGAAGAATTATTACGATCATTCAACAATATTCTATCAGTATCGATACATCGGAAACAAATTGAGGAACAGTTGCGGTTAAGTCAGGAAAAACAAAAAACGATAATTAATACCGTACCCGATTTGCTTTTTCATATGGATAAATGCGGACGTTTTATCGATTTTTATCAACCGCTTCACACAAATGAGCTTTACAAACAACCCGATGAATTTTTGACGAAAACGGTTGCCGATGTTTTTGATAAGCAACTGGCTGATAGGATGCAGATGGCCATAAACAAGACCTTTAAACTCGGAAAGTATGAGTTTGAGTATGATCTGAAAGAGGATGAACATCGTTACTTTTACGCCAGATTGGCAAAACTCAATGAAAATGAGGTGTTGTCTGTGGTAAGCGACATTACTGAACAAAAACGTATTGAAGAGCAGTTACGCAATTATTCGCACGATTTGGAAAACCTGAATGCTACCAAAGATAGATTGTTTTCAATTATTGGTCACGACCTGAAAAATCCACTTAATAATATTATTGGGTTTTCGCAATTGCTTGAGAACAGACTCAGAAATGTAGACGACAAGAAAACCGTTTTATATAACCAACTTGTTTATAAATCAGCTATTGCTGTTTCAGAATTGTTAGAGAATTTGTTGATATGGTCCAGAGCGCAGCGCCACCAACTGCAAGTTAATCCTAAACTGTTGGGTATGCGCAAAATTGCTGAAGAGGCTGTTGCCTTACTCAAACCATCGGCCAGCGATAAAGGATTGGTTATCGAAAACAATATTGACCCCATAGTCACCGCTTACGCAGATCAAAGTATGATTTCTACCATTATTAGAAATTTTATATCCAATGCCATTAAGTTTACAGCAAAAGGCGGAAAAGTTTCGGTTTATTCGACCACCACAAAACAAAGAACAACTATTGCTGTGCAAGATACAGGGGTTGGTATACCGCCCGATAAGCTTCCCTTGCTATTCAAAGTGGGCGAGCATTATACTATTGAGGGCACCAAGGGTGAAAGTGGTACGGGTCTTGGTTTAATTATTTGCAAAGAATTTGCTCAATTGAGCAATGGCCGAATTTGGGCAGAAAGTGACTATGGAAAAGGTAGCAAATTTATGATTGAATTACCTCGCCATAGAAAATAACCTATTTGTTACCTTCTTTTCTTGCGTTTATTTATCGTTTTATCGCCCCTGGTTTTTGGTTTTTTATACTTCTTCGCCATTTTAAGAGACTTCCCGCCCGAATTTCTTTTTTGGTTTTTCATGCTTTTCTCGTGAAATGCCGGCCCTCTCGCAATTTCGGTTATTTTGTGTCCTGTATTTATTTCTTTTGCTTTGGGACGTTCTTCTGGTATCAGTTCTTGCGAAATTTCAACCCATAGAGGGAATTCTGATTCTGGAATTTTGTATCCCATCATCTCTTCAATAGCCTCTTTTTCAGGGCGCTCTTTTTCAGTGTATAGCAACACTGATTTTCCTTTTTCTTCTGCGCGACCCGTGCGGCCAATGCGGTGAATGTAGTTTTCAGGATATTCCGGAGCGTCAAAGTTAATGACGTGCGATATTTTGGAGAAATCGAGTCCCCGCGCCATTACATCTGTGGCAACCAAAACCCGATGTTTTCCTGCTTCAAACTGCTCGATGGCTTTTATGCGGAAGTTCTGACTTTTATTTCCATGAATGACGCCAACTTCGTTTAGAAAACGTTCTTCTAAGTTTTCATACAGTCGATTGGCAATTCTTTTACCTGATACAAAGACTAGTACTTTATGATATTCATTCTTATCGGCTAATAGTTCCGATAAAAGATTAACTTTTGTGTAGAAATTGGGTACAGCGTAGCACTGTTGTTCAATGTTTTTTAATGGTGTGCCACTATTTTCAATAGAAATGCGCGTGGGCGAAACAAAATTGTGTTCAATCAGGCGATTGATTTCATCAGACACTGTAGCCGAAAACATAATGTTTTGACGTTTTTTGGGCAATAGCCCTAAAATATTGTTTAGCTGAGCGCGGAATCCCGTGTCGAGCATAACGTCAACTTCATCAATTACAAGTTTCCGAACACTTTTTAGTTGAAGAATTCCTGTTAAAGCGATATCGTAAAACCGGCCCGGTGTGGCTACCAAAACATCGGTACCCTCGGCTACAGCCTGTTTTTGTTTATTGATATTTCTGCCACCAAAAATCCCAAGTACCCGCGTATTCATGTATTTTGTCATGCTCTCAACCATTTCAACTACCTGTAACACAAGTTCGCGTGTTGGAACCAAAATAACCACACGCGGAGGTGCTTGATCTGAAAACTTTAGGTCGTATAAAACAGGGAGCGTATAAGCCAGTGTTTTTCCCGTTCCGGTTTGAGCTATACCCACAATATCTTTCCCCGAGCGAATGGCCGAAAAGGCTTTTTCCTGCATAGGTGTGGGTAGAGTAAAGCCTTGATCGGTTATAGCATCGGCTAATGGTTTGGGAAGATTGAATTGAGCAAAGGAATTCATTTTATTGCGGTGTTAAGTAATTGGTTTAGCGGAATTTCCGAGTTGTAATGCCGATTTATTGTTAACCAGGTATTTTTGATTACAAAAACCGGAGCGCAAAGATAGGGATTTTATCGTCTCTTTTTTATTCCAAATGAAGCATCTGCGATTTATGCTTCTATTCAATTGGTTAGATACTGTCTATAAAGTCGGAGTATCCATTGAATAGTTCCGTTTTCAAGGCTTTCGAAACGCAAAACCGTTGAGTCCGCGATTCATCGGGATGATACGGGTTTGAGTAAGAGTAACGCAGAAAATTGAGTTTATTGACGGATACTAGTTAATTGATGGGGTCTGCTAAACCTTCCAGTATTGATTTTCGGGTGTAACACCTGGCAGTGTGACACACTCACAAAGTTTTTGGTGAAAAAGTTTAAGAATTTGTGTACATTAGAGGGGGATATAAAAAGGAAAACATGAATCGCACGTCATACGAAAACATAGCGCTCGGTTTTATCGGGAAATGGCAAGAAATAGCTGATTTGTTGGCATCTGTTTTACAAGTACCGGCTGCATTGATTATGAAAACCGAGAATGAATTTATGGAGGTTTTTGTGTCGAGCCAGAGCGATAAAAACCCTTATGTTGTTGGCGAAAAAGAAAAATGGCACGGGCTCTATTGCGAAACTGTAATACGCACACAAGAAAAGCTACGCATTCCAAATGCGTTAAAGAATAAGGATTGGAATCATAACCCTGATCTAAAGCTTGGCATGGTGGCCTACCTTGGCTTTCCTATCAGTTTTCCCGATGGTACACCTTTTGGAACCATTTGTATTTTAGATAAAAAAGAAAGGCATTTTACGACTGACACTGAAAAGTTGTTGCTTCAATTCCAAAAAGTAATTGAACTGGATCTGGCATTAATTTCCTCGCTTGAATTGAATGAGAATGCTACTCAGAAAGAGGTTATTCAACAATTGATGCAGAGTAATAATGAGTATAAAACCGTAAACGAAGAGTACCAGTCTATTAATGAGGAATACTTGTCGACTACCGATGAGCTACAGCATGCAAACGAAAGATTGCGTTCCGCAAAACAAGAGGTAGAAGAAAACGAACTAAAGTTTCGGATGATGTATGAAAATACATCCATAGGAATTGCTGTAATTTCGCTCGATTTTAAAATTATGGCAGCCAATAATGCTTATTGTAAAATGCTCGGATATTCAGAAAAAGAGCTTTTAGGCAAAAACCTGGAAGAGACTGCTCATCCCGAAGTTGTAGCCGAAAATATACAATTACAGATACAGTTAAAAAAGGGTGAAATACCATCATTTCAGCTTGAAAAACAATTTATTCACAAAAGTGGAAAAACGGTTCATGGATTGCTCAATGCAACGATTATAAAAAACAACGATGATGAGCCACTGTACTTTTTGGGAAATGTACAAGATATTACCACGCGTAGGCAGGCAGAGTTTGCGTTGCAGAAAAATGAGACAAAACTTCGTAGAATATACAGGGTCGCACCTGTAGGAATAGGAATGGTGGTAGATAGAATCCTGAAAGATGTTAATCCACGCATTTGTGAAATGACAGGCTACACGTGTGAGGAACTTATTGGACAAAGTGCGCGTGTTTTATATCCCAACAAGGAAGAATATGAGTTTGTAGGAAGGGAGAAATATGCTCAAATAAGAGAAAAGGAAACTGGCGAAGTGGAAACCCGGTGGAAAAAGAAGGATGGAACTATTATTAATGTGTTGTTGGCTTCTACACCTACCGATATGAATGACTTTTTTAAGGGAGTAATTTTTACAGCTCTCGATATTACGCAACAGAAAGAAGCAGAAAAGGCGTTGTTGGATAGTGAATTAAAGTACCGGCGTATAGCAGAAAATGTAACGGATGTCGTTTGGGTTTCCGATTTAAATATGAAGCCGACGTATATTAGCCCTTCAGTAAAACGTGTTTTGGGGATTGATCCTGATGAGTATCTGAAACGACCATTGACTGAATCCTACCCAATGGAAACGTTACAGACTTTTCAGCAAGTGTTAACCAGGGAGCTTGAGAAAGAAAGCGATCCAAATTGCGATAAGACCCGTGTGTTTGAAATAGAAGTTAAGCGGTTTAACTCCGATGGAAGCATTGGTTGGGATGCCTTAAGAGCAACATTTTTGCGCGATGAAAATCTTGATCCGGTTGCTATTCAGGGAGTGTCAAGAGATATTACCGAGCGCAAGCAAGCTGAATTAATTCGTCAGATGCAGTACAATATTGCAAAAGCCACAATTTCGGCCAAAAATCTCAATACTTTGTTCGACTCCATTAGTCGGGAATTGAATAGTGTGATCGATGCAAGGAATATTTTTATTGCATTTTATGAGAAGGAAACAGGACTGTTCAGGGCAATTTTAGAAAGAGATGGGAAAGATGAAATACCACAGTGGCCGGCAGAAAAATCATTAACAGGGTATGTTCTCAAGCAAAACAAGTCAGTGCATTTAAAAAAAGACGAAATATTACAGCTTCAGCAAAATGGAATAATTGAACTTATAGGAACCACGGCCGAGGCGTGGCTTGGCGTGCCTCTGGTTATCGATAATGATACATATGGAGCAGTAGTAATTCAAAACTATGATAACCCCAATGCGTATGGAGCATCAAGTATTCAGATTTTGGAATTAATTGCTTATGAATTAAGTACGTTCATCGGTCGCGATCGGGCAAGGGAAAAGGTGTTGGAACTTTCCAGAGCCGTGGAACAAAGCTCCGTGTCGGTTATTATTATCGATGTCAACAGGCGTATTGAGTATGTAAATCCTTATTTTACAGAGCTTACCGGTTATACCTTCGATGAAGTAGTTGGACAATCCATAGAGAAGTACAGAACCGATTATCATACTCAGGAATTTTATGACCATATGTGGAAAACTATTTTAGCAGGCGAAAATTGGGAAGGTGAAATCCAAAATAGAAAGAAAAGTGGAGCGTTGTACTGGGAAAATGCCATCATTTCACCTATCGAAAATAATGATGGTGTTATAACCAATGTTGTTGCCATAAAAGAGGATATTACCGATCGAAAGCAAATGTTTGAAGAGTTAATAGAAGCTAAGGAGAAAGCAGAGGAAAGTGATCGGTTGAAAACAGCATTTTTGCAAAATATGTCGCACGAAATCAGAACACCCCTAAATGCCATTGCAGGTTTCTCAGGTATGCTAAATAAGCCCTCGTTGTCCGGGGAGAAAAGACGCCGATTTGTATCCATTATTCAAAATAGTAGCAATCAATTGCTTTCAATTGTCACCAATATTCTTACAATTTCATCATTAGAAACCAAGCAGGAGAGGGTGATCATTACGCCCGTTTCTATTAACGATGTTTTAGAAGAATTGCACACTATATTTAAAAAACAAGCCCATCAGAAAAATATATCATTGTGTAAATTTATGGCGTTAGCAAACCATAAATCAGAAGTTTACACTGATAGAACAAAAGTTACCCAAGTACTTTCAAATCTAATATCCAATGCATTGAAATTTACACATCAGGGCACTATTGAGTTTGGCTATAAACTAAAAAGAAATGGCTCTGTTGATGAATTGGAATTTTTTGTAAAAGATACGGGAATTGGAATTACAAAAGAGGAACAAGAAATAATCTTTAAACGTTTTCAACAAGCACGCAAATCAATTAATAAACTTTATGGCGGAACAGGATTAGGTCTTTCTATTTCCAAAGGGTTTGTCGAAATTCTTGGCGGTAAAATGTGGGTGAAGGCGGAGCCGAAAAAAGGTTCGACCTTTTATTTTACACTGCCTTATAAGCCCATTGGCAACGGTGATGATTAAAAAGATCAGGGAGTAACCGGAGGTACTTTGATTATAACCCCAATTGAGCGATTGCAGCTCACGATTAAGAAAGTGTTTGGTGAAAAACCAATAACTAGTGCATCCGGGAGAACGTATAATTTTTAGTTGCATGCAGTATAAAACTTCAAGAAAGAGCCTCACCTCCGCAGAGCGTTGAAGGAGTATAGCTGGTCTCGAAAATCGGAAGCTTGATTATCTTGAAAACCAAGGTGTCCCGGGAATCGGAACTACTGTTTTAAAAATAAATATAACGCAGTTGTTGGAGTTTTTTAAGACCCTAAGTAGTGCCAGCACGAAAACCACCTGTTTTTTGGTGTGCTCAGTAATAAAACTTCAAGAACAAGGCTTGTTCATTTTGAAAATCAAGACGTTTACTTTCGTAAATAACTGTTTTCAAAATGAACATAACGCAGTTATTGGAGTTTTATTACGGGCACTAGTAGATACTGTCTATAAAGTCGGAGTATCCATTGAATAGTTCCATTTTCAAGGCTTTCGAAACTCAAAACCGTTGAGTCCGCGATTCATCGGGATGATACGGGTTTGAGTAAGAGTAACGCAGAAAATGGAGCTTATTGACGGATATTAAGTAAAGCACTACTTCCATTCGTACCGCCCAATTAAGGTATAACTATGTGCGTTTTTGAGTGATTTTTTATGCGTTTTGGTTGCGAAATTTTGTACATTGTAAATTCAATTTAATGAAAAATTGCCAATAGCCCTGTTATGCAAAAACCAACCATAGATGATTTATTGTTACGGATAAAAGAACTGGAAGATCAGCTAAGCCATACTAAGCTTCAAGAATTGCATGATGAGCTGGAGCTGACAAAAAACCGATTCCATACATATGTAAAACGATCGCCTATTGGCATATTTCTGACCAATGAAGAAAAACAGTTTTTGTATGTTAATCCTGCAGCAGGCGAATTATTGAACTATTCGCCAGAGCAAATGCTTAATTTATCGTTTCCCGAAATTGTAGCAGATGCCGACAATCAAAAAGTATATGCTGGTTTTACGATTTTGCAAGAAACAGGACAAATTTCCGATTTTAATCTACAACTGCAACGATCAGATGGAAGTATGCTCGACGTGCTCATCGATGGAGCAAAGATTTCTGAAACGCAGTTTGTACTCTTTGTAAAAGACGTAACAGACCTTGTAAATACAGAAATACAGCTTAAAGAGCAAAACGAAGAGTACGAGGCTGTAAATGAGGAGCTACGGCAAACAAATGAGGAGCTTATTGAGGCTCAGGAAACAATGCTCGAAAGCGAATTGCAGTACAAACAACTTTTCGAAAACCTTGAGCAGGGCTTTGCCTTACACAAAATGATTTATGATAAAGAAGGTAACCCGGTTGATTACACATTTATTCTCATGAATAATGCCTTTGAACGGCTTACAGGCATCGATGCAAAAAAATTTATTGGACACACGGTAACAGAAATGCTTCCAAATATTGAAGATGTTTGGATTGAAAACTATGGACGAGTGGCGAAAACCGGCAAGTCGTACCATTTTGAGAGTTATTCGGCCGATTTAGATAAATTTTACGATGTAGTGGCCTATGCGCCCAAAATAGATCACTTTGCAGTTATTTTTACCGATGTTACCAGTGTTAAGCGATCGCAAAAACAATTGATAGAAGCAAAACAGCTTGCCGAAGAAAGTGAAGCTCGCTTTAAGGCCTTGCATAATGCCTCGTTTGGAGGTATTTTCTTACATTACGATTCCATTATTTTTGATTGTAATCAAGGACTTACAGAAATTACCGGTTATTCGTATGATGAACTGATAGGAATGAATGGGCTTGATCTGATTGCCAAACGGTATCGACCGATAATTATCGAACATATTAAAAGAAGAGGCGAAGAGCCTTATGAAGCAGTTGCCATTTCGAAAAGTGGGGAAGAATATCCGGTTCGTCTCGAGGCCCGTAATATTCCGTATAAAGGAAAAATGGCGAGAACGGTTGAAGTGCGCGATATAACAGAGCAAAAAGCAGCCGAAAGCGCATTGCACGAAAGTGAAACGCATTTTCGTACATTGGCCGATTCTGGATTGGCCATGGTTTGGGCCGCCGATGAGAATAAACAGTGCAATTACGTTAATAAACCCTGGCTCGATTTTACCGGGCAGACTCCCGAACACGAGATGCGTGAGGGCTGGATGGAGAATATGCATCCAGACGACCATAATAACTTTCTTAGCCGCTTTACAAGAGCGTTCGACCAGGGCCAAAAGTTTACCTGCGATTATCGATTACGCAATGCGAATGGTGCTTATCGGTGGATTCAGAATGTGGCCAGCCCGCGGTACAGCAGTAACGGACAATTTATTGGTTTCATAGCTCATTGTATCGATATTACCGAACGTAAAAAAGCCGAACAAGACCTGATTGAAGCAAAAGAAATGGCTGAGAAGGTGCAGCTTGAGTTGCAAATAAAAAATCAGGAATACGAAGCCCTGAATGAGGAACTTAGACAAACAAATGAAGAGCTTTTTGAAGCAAAAGAGCATGCAGAAGAGAGCGATCGGTTAAAATCGGCATTTTTGAATAATATTTCGCATGAGTTTCGTACCCCCATGAACGGTATTTTGGGCTTTGCAGAACTGTTTTTGCGACCAAAGAAAAATGATGAGCAACGACGCAAATATGCCGGTATAATGCGCGAAAACTGTAACCGATTATTAGATATTGTAACCGATACGGTTGAGATTTCGGCGCTGCAGTCGAATGTGGCAAAAGTTAACATAGAGAAATGTAATCTGACAACAATTTTCGAAGAGTCGCTCTCCGAAATTAAGTTGGAAGCCCAAAAGAAAGGGCTTGAGGTTAGGATCAATAATAATTGTGAGAATATCGATTATTTCCTCACAGACCGCTATAAACTCCAACGCGCTGTTATGCATCTACTAAACAATGCCGTTAAGTTTACATCGCAGGGCTATATAAATTTTTCGTGTGAAAAAGAAAAAGATAGAGTACACATAAAAATATCTGATACAGGAATTGGTATTCCTGTTGATGTAAAAGAAAAGTTATTTGAACCTTATAAGCAGTCCACTTTACAAAATACCCTGAATTATGGTGGTACGGGAATTGGTTTGGCGCTTGTAAAATCTTATATCGACTTACTGGAAGGGAACATAGCAATTCAATCGGAGGTAGGTAAAGGTACAACGGTAGAAATGACCATTCCTGCCTGGCAAACGGCAAAATAGAAATTGTTTGGAGCGTCTTTTCAGTTCAGACACGGTTGGGATACGGATCAACTTTCACTGTTTTTGCAATCAATATCGTTTACATTGATCTTGGGCAAGGCGAAGACTATGTTTATCACAGAAAAACTGATTTCCAGGGAATTCATACGTCCGATAAGCTGAAACTTCCAGCTAAACAAACAAAATTGTTAGAAGGGAAAACGGATCCGTAGCAGATTTATCCGGAAAGAATGAAATGAATTGGATCAGTTGAGAAAGTTGTGGACTCTTTTTAACTAATCTTTTTTTCTTAACAAAAAAAGATACAAAAAAGTCAAGATCAAATTACGCTTCAACCCGCTCTGTTCAATAAATTAAATGA
>JAQICA010000156.1 GCA_027858775.1 Salinivirgaceae bacterium
GACAAACCAAAAGCCAACAACCAATTGGCTGTTATAAGCGCCCGTCAATTTACAGTTGAAGAAACGAAACGCTATGCCGGTGCGGGAAACGATGTATCGCGTATGGCAACAAATTATGCCGGCGTAAGTGCTGCCAACGATGCTGTAAACGACATTGTCATACGCGGAAACTCCCCCACGGGATTGCTATGGCAGCTGGAAGGAATACCGATTCCCAACCCCAACCATTTTGGAAATATGGGAGCAACGGGTGGACCGGTGAGCATGTTAAATAATAATGTATTGGCCAATTCCGACTTTATTACTTCTGCCTTTCCGGCTGAGTACGGCAATGCAACATCGGGCGTTTTCGATTTGGCCATGCGTAACGGAAACTACGAAAAACCTGAATTTATGGGGCAAGTTGGGTTTAATGGATTTGAGTTGGGTGCCGAAGGCCCGATAAAACGCGACAATCATTCATCGTACCTCATTAACTACCGCTATTCGACCTTAGGTTTAATGGCTGATTTAGGATACGATGTAGGAACAGGAACTGCGGTGCCATACTATCAGGATCTAACCTTTAAACTACACCTCCCTACCCCACGCATGGGAACATTCGATATTTTCGGGTTAGGTGGTCTCAACAATATCGAATTTATTAATTCAGAAAAAGATGAAACAGACGATTCAGAAAGTTTCTACGAAAATGACTGGATGGATTTGAAAAACACGAATCAAATGGGTGTAACAGGAATATCGCACGAGTACATTTTCAACAAAAAAACGCGATACAAAGCCACATTAGCCGCTACACACATTGCCAACGGAACACAAATTGATTCCATTGCCGCCGACCGAAGCACTATAGACTGGTACGATGTAAACATGGAAGAAAACCGCGTAATGGCACAAGCCTATGTTAATCATAAATTTAACACAAAACACAATGTACGACTAGGAACGCGCATAACCAACATTGGATACCAATTACGCGATAGTCTGTGGAAAGCAAATTTGGGACACTTCCAAACCCAAATGGACGAAGATGGGAACATGCAACATTTACAGTCGTATTTACAATGGAAATACAGAAAAAACGATAAACTGGAATTCAACTCAGGACTTCATTATCATTACCTCACACTTGACAACCAAACAGCACTTGAACCACGCCTCGGCATCCGCTATCGGCTCACTCCTAATCAGACCGTCAATTTAGGTTATGGCCTACACAGCCAAAACCAACCCATTCAACTTTATTTCAATCGCGTTGTATCACCCTCAGGCACTTACATTCAGCCCAACAAAAATCTGGACTTCAGTAAAAGTCACCATATGGTTGCCGGTTATGATTGGAATTTGAGCGAACATTTACGCATTAAAGCCGAAGTGTATTACCAACACTTGTACGATATTGTGATTGAGCAAAATGCAAGCACCTATGCATCGCTCAACAACGGTTCGCAGGTTTATGTAATGCCCGACAGCCTCACAAACGGCGGCGCAGGCCAAAACATGGGCGCTGAACTTACTGTAGAACGATTTCTACACAAAGGATTTTATTATTTGGGAACGCTGTCTGTATTCGATTCCAAATACAAAGCAAGCGACGGTGTGTGGCGCTCGACCCAGTTCGACTCCGATTATGTACTAAACCTTTTAGGGGGAAAAGAGTTCGAACTATTTAAAAACAATACGAATCGCAAACTCCAACAATGGTTAAGCGTTAATGTAGCATTTACAGCAGCAGGCGGAAAACGCTACACTCCGGTCGATATTGAATCAAGCATGACCTCCGGACAAACGGAGTACGATTATGATCGTGCTTTTAGCGAACAGTTCGATGACTACTTGAGGCTCGATTTGTGTATAGCATACCGCATGGATGGAGTATGGTTCTCTCAGGAATGGGCATTCGATATACAAAACATCACCGATCATAAAAACCCATTCGGAAAACAAATAAATCTGGCTACAGGGCAAGAAGAAACAACTTATCAGCTTGGATTTTTTCCAATGATGAATTATCGTATTACATTTTAAAAAGAGGAACAATTGCAACTCACAAATAGAGGGCAAGAAAGTTGGTAACTTTACATTACAGCCATCAAGATTGAAATTTAACAAAAATGAAACTTATAAAAGATGACCTGTTTTCGTGGCACGCCGCTGCAATTAGCACAAGCATAGCTTCAGTGCTTACCTTTTTCTTCGGGTTGCGGATGTACCTGTCCAGCGATCCGCTTTTTATCTGGCAAACGATGGTCATTAATTTCAGTTTTACATTTGCGGTGGCCTACCTCATCACCACGGTAGATTACGTCCTCATATACTGGTTTCAGGAAATGTACCCGTGGCAAAAAAACAACATTAAGCGCATTTCGTTTGAATTAATTGTTACCTCAATAGCGGCAGCTTTGGTAATGGTCTTCATATTCAGCGTATTCCACCTTCTAGTCCAAAACCCCGACCCAAAAACCCCAGCTCACATATCACTGATAGACAATGTGGGAATGGCCATTATGGTAAATTTGGTAATGGTAGGTATTGAAGAATCGCGTTTTTTGGTAAAACAATGGAAGGAATCTATCTTACAACAAGAAAAACTAAAACGACAGTACGCCGAAACACAATACCATGCACTAAACCAACAAGTGAACCCGCACTTTTTGTTCAACAGTCTGAACACACTGGCCTCGCTAATTCCGCACTCTCCGGAGCAATCGTTAAAATTTGTTCATCGCTTTAGCGATGTATACCGTTACGTATTGGAATCGGGGCAACAATCGTTGGTAACGGTTGCCGAGGAGCTCAATTTTATAAAATCATATTTATTTTTAAACCAGTTGCGCCACGGAGAAGGATTACAAACTACAATAGAAATTGACAACACATGCCTGAACCATTTTATACCACCACTATCATTACAAATCCTCATTGAAAATGCCTTAAAACACAACGAAACGTCGATTGCAAACCCATTGTATTTACATATTTACGACGAAGGGGGTATAATAGTGGTAAAAAACAACTACAAACCCCGCAACAATTACGAAAGACCTTCGGGGTTCGGCATCAAGAATTTACAAAACCGCTATCAATATTTAACTGAAACGCCAATTAGCACAAAAATCGAAAACAATAATTTTGTAGCACGTATTCCTGTTATTCTAACAGATGAGCCACAGCAATAAAATAGCTTTACTATACACGGTAACGCTTACGCTCAATTATTCTTGCAATACGTATACACATCTCGTAAAGTAAAATCATGGGAATGG
>JAQICA010000164.1 GCA_027858775.1 Salinivirgaceae bacterium
AGGAACTAAAAAGTGTGGACATACCACACCGGCCTCCACCTTGGAGGGTACCAAACTGCCCGATGTATAAAAAAAAGTTTCGTGTTCGTCTTTCACCGCCCAATCGGTAGACGTTCCGCCACTATCTACAATTAGTATCATCTATCAAAATTTTTATTTTTGCCCTATGGAAAATCAATTGGCTGTTATAAACTTAAAAATTCGTCACGTTCTTAAAACAATAAATACGAGTTAAGAAATGTAAAAATACCATAATAGTGCTTATTTTTGCAGCCTGACAAAATTTTTAACGTGGGAAAAAAATACATCCAACAACTAATCGAGCAAGGCGAGCACGTGCAGCAAGATTTCAAATTTGCGGTTAACGATGCAAAGAAAATTGCACGTTCGATGGTGGCTTTTGCCAATACCGATGGGGGAAAGCTTCTCGTTGGGGTGAAAGACAATGGCGTAATTGCCGGCGTACGGTCAGAAGAAGAGATGTACATGTTAGAATCGGCGTCGGCACTCTATTCAAAACCCGAAGTGCCCTACACTATAAAAGTTTGGAATATTGATGGAAAAACGGTTTTGGAGGTAGATGTGCCCAAAGGGGAGGCAAAACCCTACTATGCGCCAGACGAAGAGAATAAGTGGCTGGTGTACATTCGCGTAAAAGACCAAAACCGATTGGCCAACAAGGTCATATTAAAAGTTTGGGAGAACCGACGAAAAAGTCATGGAATATTTCTCGAATACAGCCACAACGAACGTTTTTTACTGAGTTATCTGGAACAAAATCACGACATTAGTTTTTCAAAGCTTTGCAGATTAACTGGCATGCGTAGGCGCGATGCAGAAAACCTTTTGGCAAACCTGATTGCACTCAATATTGTGGAACCGGATTTTTCATCGTCGAAAACCATCACGTATAAATTAAAACAACAAAACCCATGACACGCAGAGGTGAAGCGTTACTAACCACAACACGCGGCAGCTTGGTAGAGACTGAGCACTATGGACATATTGTAGTGACCACTGCGCAAGGTGACATATTATACAAAAAAGGTAATGCCCACCATGTAACCTATTTCAGATCGGCAGCAAAACCCATTCAGGCATTGGAGGTTATTCTGTCGGGTGCTCACCAACAATTTGGGTTTACCGATGCAGAGCTTAGCATTATGTGCGCATCGCACTATGGAGAAAAATACCACCGAGAAACCGTTTTATCAATACTCAAAAAAATAGGGTTGTCTAAAAACGACCTCAAATGTGGCAAGACTACGTCTCTCAATAACGATTATGCCACAGAGATGGCATTAAAAGGCTATGGAGCCGATGAATTATTCAACGACTGCTCGGGGAAGCATGCCGGCTTTTTGGCAGTGTGCAAAGCAAAAAACTACGATATTGCCAGCTACATTTTACCCGATCATCCGTTAGAGCAGCAATTAACAAAATTAATTGGGCAAGTCTGCAACTACTCCTCTTCCGAAATAATAATAGGGATAGACGGCTGTGGTGTACCCGTGCATGGGATGCCCCTGTTCAATATGGCTTTGGGATTTGCCAACTTAAGCAAACCAACAGAAACGAATACAATTCCGACCGAAGCTGCCACTATAATTACCAGAGCCATGGCAAACCATCCGGAAATGCTTTCGGGAACGGGAGGATTCTGTACGGCACTCACTAAAGGAACTAACGGTAGATTATTTGGCAAAATAGGAGCTGAAGCGGTTTACTGTGTTGGTAATACCGAAACCGGACAGGGACTAGCAATTAAATTAACCGACGGAAATTTATGGAAATTGGCTCCCATTGTAATGCAAACATTAGAGAAGCTCAATTGGCTCCACAACGATGAAATCACAGAATTACAAGAATTTAGAAGAATAGCCAACAAAAATAAACACGGAAATATTGTGGGTTATACAGAGGCTATCGATTAGCCTACACATAAATAAAAAAGACAACGACTATAAGAGTGAGCGATATTGAGTAGCTAGGAAACCATCCTACAAAGAACAATCATCACACTTTAAAATATTGCTTTATGCAGATGCAAAAATAGCTACTTTAACCTTTGCACGCAGTTCTTCCCACTTCTTCATAAGCTCTTTGAATATCGATGCCGCCTTTTCCAGGTCTTGAGTAGTTACACACTCTTTCTCCAATCGATTTATCAACTTAATCAATTCTTTTTCTGCAAACAATTCAAACAATTCGCGCAAAATCACAATTTTTTGAGCCACAACTTCCCAATCTTTATTCCGGAGTGCTGTGTTAACATGACTAAAACAATCGGGCACTTTTGTTTCTACAATACTTTTAAGTTGTTTCCGATCGACGGAGCCCGTTAACAAATCTGAGGAAACTAATTGATGCTCCATCTCTGAAGGCACAGGAGCAAATAGACGGAGACGTTCGATCTCATCGATCAACTGAACAGGTTCGTAAGGCTTTTCAACAAATGCGGCAATTCCCAAATCTTTGCTTTTTTGCTTATCAACAGAACGTACCTGCGCCGAAACAGCAATTACAGGAACATCTTTTGTTGCAAAACCTTCAGACGATTGATATTTTTCAATCAATTCAAAGCCATTCATATCGGGCATTTTTAAGTCGAGCAACATCAGGTCGTAACTATTTTTCTTTAACAAGACAATTGCTTTTGAGCCACTCGTAGCCACATCAATAATTAACGTGGGCATGTAAATATTTAAAATATTGACCGTCAGTTCTGCATTTGCTTGATTATCTTCAACCAAAAGCACTCGACCGTAGCGTAAATCAGGTGCCGGGAGAATGCTTGCATTGGGACTAAAACTATAAGTAGCTTTGGGCGAAATTTCGGCAGGAATTTCCACCAAAAATGTAGTCCCTTCTCCAAGCTTACTGTCTACATGTATAATCCCTTGCTGAAGTTCAGTTAATGTTCGCACAATACTAAGTCCCAGCCCAGTACTAGTTTGCTCTTCCGTCGCTCCTAAAAGTCGGGAGTATCGGTCAAAAATCACCGATTGATCATACTCAGAAAGCCCAACGCCAGAATCGTTTACACGAAAAATAATAGCATCATTTTCATAACGGAATACTACGCTCACAGCGCCTTTACGTGGAGTATATTTAATGGCATTATCAACTAAATTACCCAAAACTTGTCTAAAGCGCAATGGGTCAACGTGTAAGAATTCGGGTACGTTTTCTGCAATTTCATATATAAATTCTTGTTGCTTTTGCGATGCCAGCACTTTAAAGGGAGCCAGTATGGTGTGAATATACACATCGAATTTCACTCCGTGTTTATGTAATTTCAACTGACCGGTTTCCAGCTGGCTCACGGCCAATAAATCCTCAATTAGTTGAAGTAAATGCGAAGTAGAGCTTTTTATATTATTGATGTAGTACAAGTGCTGGCGGTCTTGACTAGTATTGAGAAGTAAATTGGTAAAACCATTAATAATATTTAGTGGAGTGCGTAATTCATGAGTTGTATTGGAGAAAAAAACCTCTCTGGCACGTAATGCACTTTCTAGTTTATTGACCATTTCGGTAATTTGTGCATTTTTACGGCTGATAGCATTATTTTTAAACTCAAGCATTTGGTGAGACAACCTTTTCTGGCGGTAACTTCGATAGACCATAATAAGAACAAACAATACAAGCGCTACAAGAAAAAGGCTAAGAACCGTAATTCGCCTTTGCGACGTAATCATTGCCTTTTGCTGTTCACGTTCCAAATTGGCTAGCCGATTTCGTTCTGTGAGCAAGGTTATTTCGCTATCTTTTTTCTCCGATTCGTACGCTTCCTTAATCTGCGCTAGCGCTTTCTCCTTTTGAATGGTATGAATTGAGTCAGCCTGGTGTTTATATTTTTTGTAGTAGCTCAATGCATTTTCGAAATTATCAAGTATTTCGTAGGTTGCAGAAAGAGAATAATAGGCCTCGGACAATTCTCTTTTGGCGCCCAACCCTTCTAATAGACGTACAGCTTCTTTTTGCACACGCACCGCCTTGGTGTATTGTTTTAGGTTGAGATAAACATTGCCAATAGTTTCCAGTGTTTCGGCCTGTCCAGAGATATCATCCAGTGCTTTTTCAATATCGTAGGCTTTCTTATAATAGTACAGCGCTTCTTTAAGTGAATTTTGCTCTTTATATATTTCAGCAATATTATAATAAGGCATGGCTTGACTTCGCAAATCGTTCAATTCCCGATAAATAACAAGACTTCGTTTGAAATTTTCGAGCACTTTAGAATAGTTCTCCAGATAATAATAAATAATACCAATATTATTGTAAACTAACGCTTCTCCTTTTCGGTCCCCAAGTTTTCTTTTTAGCTTTAAAGCCTTTTGGTAGTATTCCAGTGCATCATCAAATTTTTCTTGTCTAAAATACACCACACCAATATTGACAAACACCCGCGACTCTAGCACCGGTTTATCAATACTATCATACAATCGCAATAATTTGAAATAATAATCAAGTGCCGCGGGATAATTAGCTTGCTGCTCGTTGAGCACCCCTAAGTTATTAAGTGCCTCACCCTCAATTTGTTTATTTTCTGCCTTTTCAGCCAATTGCATCATAGTTTGATAACAGTTAGTTGCAGAATCGTACTGGTCGGTGCGTTGAAAAAACAAACCTTGCTGTTTATAATATCGCCACTGCCAACGATAAGCTTCTTCAGGAGGTACACTCTGCAATAAATCAGGCAACATACCTTTGGCCTCTTTCAGAAACATTGCTGCGGTATCGATGGACCGATTTCGATATTTCGTACTCAATTGCAAAAGAGATTCGTACTTGATAGTATCAATTTCGGACTGCGATTGCACTAATAATGAATCGATATCGGTACCATACACATGCTGTATGCCGAATACGAGTAGGATGATGATCTTTATCTGTCGCATAGGTATTTTAACTTACAAACAAAAATAGTAAAAATACACAGATTTCTATGGCCTTGGGGAACTTTGAGAGGGAAGAACTAAAAGAGCAGAGTAATTGAATTGCATAAAACCTCGCAATTAATCGTACACTAATCTGTTTGGTGAATTAATTCAGATCCAGCAAACCTTCGGGTAAATCGAGAAGCAAATAATTTTCTTCGGGAATAAATTCGACAATAAAGTCTTCGGCAAAGGGTATAAGTACTTCCTGCTTTCCGTGGGAGACAGAAAGCAAATAATTGCCGGCCACATTATCAACCGATTGGCATGTACCAATTTCGCCTTGCAGTTGGTCGATCACCACAAGTCCAACCAACTGTGACAAGTCAAATTCGTCTTGCAGCAGTGCATCATCTTTGGGAATATATACATCGTGCCCAACTAAGCGTGAAGCTTCATCTACATTGGGGACTAATTCGAGTGTAAGAATAAATTGGACGGGTCTTTTTTGATCGGCAGTAATAATAAAGAAGGGAACCGGCAATCCATCAAAAAGGATGAATATCGGTTCCCTAAAATCTTTTGTTCCAAGATTGATTTCTGAATTTAAAACCACTTTCCCATCAACACCATGTGTTTTGGTAATAGTGCCCAGAATAACACAATCTTGAATTCTCATGCAGACTAATTTTCGGCTTTTTCCTGATTGTCTTCCTGAGATTTGGCTTCTACGCTTTCTTCAGCAGATTCCTCAGCGGGAGCTTCCTCTTTTTTAGCCTCCTCTTCAGCAACGGCGTTTAATTCCGCATTCTTTTCTGCAATCAGTTTTGCGCGTTCCTCGTTCACTTTTTTCTCGTGAGCGAAGCGCTCTTCTTTTTCTTTCTCTTTCTGGGCTTGGGTTTTATCCGCTTCAGTTTGAAGTTTGGTTGCTTTTTCAAGCTTCCATATTTCAAACTTTTTGTCGGCGGTTTCCTTATCAAAGGCACCTTTCCGAACCCCCTTCATGAGATGACTGTACATCATTACACCTTCCCCCGATAGTATGGACCGGCAGGTTTCTGACGGTTGTGCTCCATTTTGCAGCCACGATAATGCCTTGTCAAAGTCCAGTTGTATATTAGCAGGATTTGTCATTGGATTATAAGCTCCAATTCGTTCAATAAATTTACCATCTCGTGGCGCCCTGCTATCTGCTACTACAATGTAGTAATAGGGATGATGTGCACGTCCTTTTCTTTGTAATCTAATTCTTACTGGCATAACATTATCGGTTAATTAAAAGTGCGGCAAAGGTAAGAATTCTTTTCATACTTACACATTCCTTTTCCACAATTTTTGCTTTTTTTGCATTCAAATTCAATTAGATGAAAGAACAAACCTACACAATTCAGGACAGCGATGCCGGCGATATTATTGTGAAGCATAAATCTGGACTAAAAAACTTCAGTATTCGTTTGAGACCGTTCGATAAAGTACGTGTTTCGGCACCGTCCAGAGCTACCCGCGAGCAGGTTTTGGAAGTTATTAGTAGAAAAAAACCGTGGATATTAAAAAAGCAAAAGGAGAATGAAACGATAGCCCAAAAAGGATGTCAATTAGGGATAGATAGCACTATAAAAACAATGCATCATCAGATTTCTATACAAAAAGCATCGGTAAACACTATTCGTTTAACAGGGAACATTCCCCGTTTTACTATTGAAATTCCGGAGCAAATGGAACTGGAAGATCCTGAAGTACGAAGAAGCGTAGAAAGGTTACTGGCCAAAATTTTAAGATACGAGGCGGGGCAATATTTACCTGAAAGAATGATCGAACTTGCCGCAAAATATAACTTTAAATTCAGTAAACTGTCGCTTCGTAATAACAAAACAAACTGGGGCAGCTGCTCAAGTAAGGGAAGTATCAGTTTAAATGTACAGCTAATGCGGCTTCCTACCAAAATGATTGATTACGTAATTTTGCACGAGCTTTGCCACACCGTACATTTGAATCATGGAGCTGCATTTAAAAATCTTTTGTTCAGCATTTTGCCCGAAGCTCCAATAATTGAAAAAGAAATGAAAAATTACAGAACACAAATCTACTAGCATGAGTAAACTTTTAAACAGCTTGCACAAACCAGTTGCAAAGGGATGGGAAAAATTCCTTACGAATGAAAACATGGCCTTGCTTGAAGATGCCGAAGAACAGATTTTATCTGACAATTACACTCCGGCAACCGAACGCGTCTTACATTTTTTAACCGTGCCTCTTACCGGTATTCAAGCTGTAATTATTGGGCAGGATCCCTATCCACAAAGTGGAGTAGCCACCGGACGCAGTTTTGAAGTAGGCACGCTTTCCGACTGGAATGAACCGTTCAGGAACGTTTCGTTAAAAAACATTTTGCGCCTCATATACAAAACTTACTATCACGAAGAAGCCGGATACAAATCCATCATTTCGAAAAATAATCTCACTCAATTTATCCTTCCACCCACAGAGCTATTTAAAAACTGGGAAAAACAAGGGGTTTTGCTTTTAAACACAGCTTTCACATGTCAAATTGCCAATTCCGGAAGTCATGCCAAATACTGGAAGCCTTTTTCAGACAAACTGCTTCGCTATTTAACACAGGAAAAACCCGATCTGCATTGGATTCTTTGGGGCGGATATGCACAAAAAATAACAAAAGATTTGCCCATCAAGCATCGACATCAGTCCAACCACCCTATGATGTGTTCTCCAAAAAACGATTCCGATTTTTTATTTGGAGCATACAACACCCTGGCACCCACAGCAAAACTTATTGATTGGCGTGGAAAGCCCCTGAGTTAGGGCACATATGAAAAAAACCAGATTACGATCATCAATAACACGCTTACGATCATCGGGAAAATACCAACGCTCGTCGGATTTTATTTTTTCCTCAGTTCAAATGTACTTTTCTTTGCTTTCAATAGTTTAAACATTCAATTCAATGAAACGAGTATTATTGCTTTTCTTGCTTTGCAGTGCCTTTACGCAGGCAATTTCGAATAACGAAAGTTCAATTCATGTCCAAAATGTACGCGGGCAGGTAACCGATCAGCAATCGCAGGTACCTCTTTATGGAGCGGCAGTAGAGATTTTCGCAGGAGATTTCTCCAAAGGTACAATTACCGATGAAAAAGGATATTTTGTGATTGAGGATATTCCCGTAGGTCGGGTAACTGTGCTTGTGAGTCATTTAAGTTATTTTCCACGTCGCTTTTCGAACATTCAGCTTACTACAGGAAAAGAATTGGTTCTTGAAGTTGAAATGGAAGAGCAGGTAAAACCACAGATGAAGTAACAATTGCGGCAAAAAAAGACAAAACAAAAGACAACAACCAAATGGCTGTTATTCTAACAGATGAGCCACAGCAATAAAATAGCTTTACTATACACGGTAACGCTTACGCTCAATTATTCTTGCAATACGTATACACATCTCGTAAAGTAAAATCATGGGAATGG
>JAQICA010000187.1 GCA_027858775.1 Salinivirgaceae bacterium
ATTGATGTTCCGGTACAATACCATTTTTCGCCAACTTTTATGATACAATGATCGCGCATGGCAATGGATGTGTCACGGGTTACCGGATTGGTATATATGAAGACATCAGACTTAGCCACGCCAATGCTATCTTGAGCAAAACAACTGATTGACAGCCACGTTGTAAATAGAATTAGTATTGGTTTATTTACTTTCATACGTTTAAAATTTAATGACCGCTTTTTTTCCACCATAATTTACTGTATTTTCATTATTCTTTTGACCAAATATTTTCACTTCAAATTGCCGTTCATTAATCATTCCGGGGTATGAGCCTTCACGTTTGTCAATAGTTAAAACCTTTTTCGAATCGTCCCAACTAAACCTGATGGTTGAATACAAGCCCTTTTCGTAATTATAGTTGTCGTTTTCATCTTCATACAAAATAAATTCGCCATCGGCACCTTCGTAAATTCGAATTTCCAGTTTATCCCATACTTTTTCTTCAGCGTACTGAACTTCAGGTCCAATTGGCAAAATACTTCCGGCTTTAACATACAAAGGCATTATATCTAGTGGAACTTCTTTTGATACATTTTGTCCGCCCGAGTGTTTTTCCCCACTCCAGAAATCAAACCAGTCAGCTCCTTTGGGCAAGTATACTTCTTCAGATTTTATTGTAGTGAAATCGGCTTTATTATTTTTTGAATATAAGCCTTTGGTTACCGGACAAACCAAAATTGACTTGCCAAACATGTATTGATCATTAATATCCAACGCCTTCCTGTCTTCGGCAAAATCCATTACCAGAGCACGCATCATACTCGACTGATTTTCTGTTACGTCCCATGAAGTTGAGTAAATGTAAGGTAATAAACTATAACGCAGGTTGATATATTTTTCGATGGCATCGTACACGGGTTCGCCTTTTTGCCCGAACTGGTATATTTCGCGTGGTGCATCGGCACCATGAGAACGCATCATGGGGCAAAATGCACCAAACTGAATCCACCTGGCATACAACTCGCGGTAATCGGCATTCTGAGTTGGGTTTTCAAAATCCCACAAAAAGAACCCACCTATATCGCTATTGTAGTGAGGGATACCACAAAGTGATAAATTTAAGCCTCCCGATATCTGGGTTTTTAATGCATTCCACGACGCCACAACATCGCCCGACCAGGTATTGGCTCCATAACGCTGCTGCCCGGCAAAGACCGAACGGGTTAAAATAAAAACACGTTTATCAGACGTAACTTCACGCTGATGCTTGTAAACACCGCCCACTGTCATTAGCGGATAGGCATTGCGCACTTTACGAAACGATCCAAGGTAAGTTTGATTATCAAAATCGGAAGGCTTGGGATCAAAATGGTCTGGCTCTGATGAATCTATCCAAAATCCATCAATACCAAGTGAAAAAATTCCATCATTCAGGTATTTCCAGTAAATATCGCGTGCAGCCGGATTGTAGGCATCGTAAACACGTACACCCGAAGGGTAATCAGAGTTGGGCGGCCATTTAAAAGATCCGGATTCCGGCCATGTTTTAAAATCGAAAAGGGCATCAATGCTGTCGAGTTCCCTGTACTGTTTGGTATGTGGCCCAAACGAATTCCAAATGGAAATAATCATGTGTGCATTCATGTTATGTACATCGTTGACCATTTTTTGAGGATCGTAGAATTCTTCATTGAGAAATTCCATGGCATTCCAGAGGTAGTTGTTGCCCCAATAACGCCAGTCCTGGATAATGCCATCGAGTGGTACTCCCAGTTCGCGATATTTGCGCACAATACCTACGGTTTCGTCCTGAGTTTTGTAGCGTTCCCTGCTTTGCCAGAAACCATAAGTCCACAAGGGAAACATGGGCACCTGCCCGGTTAATTCGCGCATTTGGGCAACCACCCCATCGGCATTTTCACCATACATAAAATAATAGTCGATGCCATCGCCAACATCCGAGCTAAATGATGTTCGCACCTGATTGTCGCTAAATGTAGTTGGTGAATAATTGTCCCAAAACACACCGTAACCTTTAGCCGACTGGAAAAAAGGAACAAAATCCTGTGTATTGTTTTGAATCATATGTACATCAAGGTTGCGTTGGACCATTTTGCCATTTTGCAGTATGCCTAACCCGTAGATAGCTTCCTGCTTGTCTAAAACAAATGATTGAGAGACACTAAAGGTTTTTTCCCCGGCATCATTATAGGGAGTAAATTTTGAGCTTGATACTTTTTCTTTTAAAAGAGATTCACCTGAAGGAGAAATAAACGAAATAGCGCCATTCATTAAATCAACTGATACCTGTAGTT
This sequence comes from Salinivirgaceae bacterium, assembly GCA_027858775.1. Lineage (GTDB taxonomy): Bacteria > Bacteroidota > Bacteroidia > Bacteroidales > Salinivirgaceae > Salinivirga. Next base: position 2,298 of record JAQICA010000187.1, read on the forward strand.
TTTCACTTTTTAGTAATAAATTGTTTCCCTTTTCCTTTATATCAATATTTATTTCGCCGGGTTCATGCACAACAGAAAGGCTTTCCTTCAAAAAGCATGATTTCACAGGCCATTTTTTAATCCTTACTATTGAAGGCGTGTAAAAATCAATCTCGAA
>JAQICA010000208.1 GCA_027858775.1 Salinivirgaceae bacterium
GTATTTAGACTTTGGGTATTAGATGAAATTTTGTTGTCGGATTGAAAAACTGTGATATGGCTAAATAGTTAAATTGACATATTGCTATATTGTTAAATTGATATACAGCTATGTGATCGAGGGGATCAGTTGAGAAAGTTGCGGACTCTTTTTAACTAATCTTTTTTACTTGACAAAAAAAGATACAAAAAAGTCAAGATCAAATTACGCTTCAACCCACTCTGTTCAATAAATTAAATGACATATAAAAGCTGAACAAGCCTCTTTTATGTCATTTATATTCATTGAACATTCACCCCAACGCTGGCCCGCCAATTTGATCGGGCCAGCCCGCATGGGGTTCTTACTCAATAATGCATTAGTAACCATAAACTTAAGGTTTGACATAAATCTTTTAACCAACCACCTTCCTTCTTAAAAACAAATGGTCGATGGTAAATTGAACTGAACCTGTGAGCTTAATCTATCCTTTAAAATCAATTTTTTGGGATTCAAAATTTTCGAGTTGAGGCGAAAAATCATTAAAAAGAAAAACATTGATTCAAAATTGATGAAAGTTCTGCTTTGTTGAAACAAGTTTCTGAGTTCTCAATAAAACTAGAACTGTTGATAGATTTCTGGTAGAACCATGCTGTTGATTGACATAAGTTTCTTTTGCGGGTACCTTCTAGTTTGAAGCAAGCGCTGAATTAAAAGCTGTTTGAGCGGATGCGGATGGACTTGCAATGAGAAGAATTATCGATTATTGCATCCGTGAGTTCTTTTAATTCCGCTTGTAAAAGCTAAGAAGGTCGGGAAAGAAACTAAGTCTTGATTTTTGGTTCTTTTCATTAAGGAAAAGAATATATAAATTGTTAAAAAGACCTACAAAATCTTAGTGTTTTAATTGATAGCGGCACTTTTTTGCCGCCCGCACCCTCACAAATTCGCTAGTTGTCCGCACATAAGTTTTCCTTCATTTTTGTATTGAGTCAAAAATGATGATGAAAGCTCTTAAAAGCCTTACACAACAATTTATTTCTAAACTTTAAATTGCAACTATAAGCATCATTAAAATTTAAAAAACTAAAACTCCACAACTTTATGAAGTGATCCACAATTAGTGTACACTCCTGCCCCTCGAAGCGGTTGGAGCGCAGTGGAATTATTTCAAGTGGCAGTAAAGCAGCCATTAATTGCCACTCCCGGTCTTGCTTGCTAATTGGTCTTTCAGCTCAGATAGTTCGAGCCAGCGCATCTCTTTTATTTCCAGTTCATTATTTATTTGTTCGAACCGTTCCGAAAGCCTCACCAATTCATCGGATGCCTTATCGGGTGCAGCCAGCTGCGCCTCTACCTGCTGTTTTTCCTGGCTTAATGCGTCGAGTTCTTGCTCTATGGTTTCAAGCTCTTTTTGCTCGGCATACGACAGTTTTGTTTTGGCTCGTGTCCGTGTTTTTGGTGCCGCATTACGTTCTGAATTAGCTCGTTGTTCTTTCACCCTCTCTTGTTGGGCACTGCGTAGTTGGGTATAGTTGCCCGGGAAATCTTTTACGGCTCCATTGCCTTGGAATTCAAATATATGATCGACAATTCGATCCATAAAATATCGATCGTGCGATACAATTATAACCGTTCCCTGAAACGCTGCCAGATAATCCTCCAATACCTCTAATGTCATGATATCCAAGTCGTTGGTAGGCTCATCAAAAATCAGGAAATTGGGCTTTACCATAAGAACCGTTGCAAGGTAAAGCCGGCGTTTTTCGCCTCCGCTCAACTTTGCTACTTTTTGGTAATGCATTTCGTTAGGAAACAAAAACCGATTTAGAAACCGCTCCACAGGCAAGGTCTGTCCATTTCCCATTTCTACAACCTCGGCCACATTTCGTGCCACTTCAATCACTTTCAGGCTTTCGTCGAACTCTATCCCTCGTTGTTCGTAGTACGATAACTTTACGGTTTCTCCAATCTCTACTTCACCGCTATCAGGCTCCAGCCTGCCAGCAACAATATTCAACAAGGTCGATTTTCCGGCACCATTTTCACCAACAATTCCCACTTTTTCGCCTTTTAAGAACTGGTAAGAAAAGTCGGTCAACAAAGGTTTATTGTCAAAGGATTTGGAAATGTGGTGAACGTTTATCACTTTTTTTCCTAACCGTTGCGATACGGCTTGTATATCCAGCGCGTCTTCTGTTGTTTTCCGTGCGGCATCTTTAAGGTTTTCCACTCCATCGAGCCTAAACTTGGCTTTGGTAGTACGTGCCTTGGGCATACGGTTGGCCCATTCCAGCTCTTGCTTTAGCTTGCTCTGTGCTTTTTCTGTTTGCATTTCCTGCATCTCGTGCCGTTCCGCACGTTTGGCTACAAAGTAGGAATAGTTTCCCTGATATTGAAATATTTGGCCCTGATCCATTTCAATTATCGTATTGCAAATACGATCGAGAAAATACCGGTCGTGAGTTACCATGAGCATGGTAATTTTCGATTTCGAAAGATACTGTTCCAGCCATTCTATACTTTTCAAATCGAGGTGGTTGGTAGGCTCATCGAGCAGCACAAACTGAGGCTCATCAATAAAAGCAGCGGCTATAGAGAGGCGCTTTCGCTCGCCCCCCGATAGTGTTCCCACTTTCCGGTGCAAATCATGTAAATCTAAATTGCCAAGCAACTGACGTAACCGGGTTTCCAAATCCCAGGCATTAGCAGCATCCATCGAGGCAATGGCATTATTAATAGCATTTTCGTCGTTTGAGCGAATGGCATTTTCGTATTGTGTTATTACTTCTTTATGAACACGAGTGTTGGCCAACACAGCATCCAAAACAGCATCGTTCTCGTTAAAAGCTGGCTCTTGCGGCAAATAGCGCATCTGCACACCATTCTCCATTACTACATTGCCATCATCGGACACCTCATCACCCGCAATTATGCGTAATAACGTGGTTTTTCCAGTTCCGTTTTTTGCAATCAGCGCTGCCTTTTGGCCTTTTTCAATGGAAAATGTAACATCGGAGAATAGCTGGCGCTCGCTAAATGACTTACTAACCTGCTCAATTTGAATATAGCTCATAAATAAAATTTTCACAAAAATAGAAAAACGTTCCACACGGTAGTATAAACAACCAGCGAAAGTTCAAAAGGTTAACGAAGAAAGGTTATCAAGATTACTCAGAGATCCGTTGAAAAAGTTGGGTTTTATTTGGATCGCCACTTAAATTTTAAGCTTATGAAGCAACTGCAGCGCCCGTTCAATATCGATGGGTTTGTACATATACTCGATGGCGCCAAGTTTTCTGGCTTGATTGATATCTTCTATTTCGGTTTTAGCACTAATAATAATAACTGGAATTTCTTTAGCAGATTCGATTTTCTTGATTCCGGACAAAACATCGAAGCCCGACATTTTGGGCATCATTAAATCTAAAAAAATAACATCCGGCGTGGTAGCTTCCAGTTTTTTTAATGCTTTGGAGCCGTCTTCTGCAATAATTACATCGTAACCGTTCTCCTCAAAAAAACTCTCCATCAAAAATGTTGAAGTTGAAGAGTCGTCTACCACCATTACTGTCTTTTGTTTTGTCATAATACAAAATTGTAAGAAAATGTGTATCAGTGCTTCAAAATACATTATTGTAGCAACACATCAATACAAAGATGCAAAAAATATGCAAGTATATAATAATTTTATGGATTTGTCCAAACATAAATACAGGTTAATTGAAGCATAAGAAGATATGAGGAAGCGCAGGTTACACATTGATATTTTTGAATAACCGCAAGGGTTTTATACTTTTACAAATTACAGACAAATGATTGTTTTGCAGGCAAACAACCACGTTAAAAATTGAATTAAAAACAATACAACACGTGAAAGAATCAGATCAAGAACAACTGAACAAACTCTTCGACGGGCAACCGGGAGTTACCTACAACCGAGGCGAAACCATTTGCAAACAGGGTGCAATTGCCAACCAACTCATGCGCATAACCTCCGGGTTTGCCAAAATATATATTGAACACAAAGGAAAGAACATCATTCTGCGAATTATTCGCAGCAACGATATTATTGGACTTCACAACCTTTTTCACAACCAACACTTCAATTTTTCGGCTACAGCCATCACATCGTGCCAAGTTCAATCCATTACATCTGACGAGCTTAACACTATTTTTACAAAAGAAAGCACTAATTTCGCAGCCGTAATTGCGCACATTAACGAATACGCAGCAGGGTATTTCAAACGTTTTATAAGCTTAACGCAAAAACAAGCACACGGACGACTGGCCGATGCTATTCTGCACCTGTCGGAAGATGTGTACCAAAGCAGAAGCTTTGAGCTACACCTTACCAGAAAAGACATTGCAGAATATACTGGAATGTCGACGGAGAGCGTAATTCGAATAATTAAAGAGTTTCATAACGATAAAATTATTGAACTGGACGGAAAAACACTGACAATAAAAAGCATGAACCTGCTTCAAAAACTAAGTGACTTAGGATAAAAAGATTATTAATGGCCGATTTTGACGAATACCAAACAATTAAAGAAGAAAGTAAGGGTTTTTATAAAGATAAGGGGAGTAAATTTCACGCATTTGCCTATCCGATTGTAACAGAGAACGAATTTAAAGAGAACCTACAGCGATTAAAAAAGGAGTTTCACGATGCCCGGCATCATGTGTATGCTTTTAGGCTGGGAGCCGATAAAAAAACCTATCGGGCAAGCGACGATGGCGAACCCGCAAATTCATCGGGTCCACCCATACTTGGGCAACTCCATTCGTACAACCTTACAAACATAATGGTTGTGGTTATTCGCTATTTTGGTGGCACAAAACTGGGTATTCCCGGATTGATTAACGCCTACAAAACGGCTGCTGCCGATGCTATAGAAAATGCCACAATCATCACCAAAAGGGAAACAGAAACTTTAAAAATAAATTTCGGTTACCCCGACATGGACAAAATTATGCGCCTCATAAAAGATGAAAACCTAAAAATTATTGACCAAAACTTTCATATAAACTGCTCTATCGTTTTATCTATTCGTAAAAGAGACATAGAGAATATTAACAGCCGACTAAATAAAATCGAAAATATTACAGCAGAAATACTTTAAAACTATGGAGCTATTGCAAAACCTCTGTCAGATTCACGCTCCGGCAGGTGAAGAATACAACGTGCGCGATTTTATTATAAACTACTTTACAGCGCACAAGAACTGGAAACAAAAACCGGAGTTATTCTACGGCAAAGGTTATCAAGATTGCTTAATAATAAAATTCGGCACACCCGGTAAGGCATTTATGGCTCACATGGACAACATTGGATTTACGGCAGGATACGAAAACGAGCTGATTCCCATTGGGAGTCCGGCACATAGTACCGAAAGCCCCATTCGAAACGAGCAAAACCAACAGACCGACATCTATTTCGACAACACACACAAAGCGTGGGTACTTAAAAATGACATTGCATTAAAGCCAGGCGAAACATGGTCGTGGAAACCACACTTCGCACAAAAAGACAATTACATAGAAACACCCTTTTTAGACAATCGGTTATCGATTTACACCCTGCTAAAGATTGCCCCCGAGCTCGAAAATACCGTTTTGGCTTTTAGCACCTACGAAGAAACACCCCACGGTGGAAAAGCGGCTATGCTTGCACGAATACTGTTCGAAAAATGGCAAATCGATCAGGTAATAATTACCGACATCACCTGGGAAACCCCTTACGTGAAAACCGGGCGGGGCGTGGTTGTTTCGAGTCGCGACATTGGCATTCCGCGCAAGAAGTTTAAAGATCATATTTGCAATTTGCTAACCAAAGCAGGCATAGTGTACCAAACCGAAATCGAAAAATCGGGTGGCAGCGACGGAACGTCTATCAGCTCAGCGCCCTACCCCATCGATTGGTTGTTTATTGGAGCTCCGGAAATAAATCCGCACGGCTACACCGAAAAGGTACACATTAACGATATTGAAAGCATGATAAAGACATATAAACTGCTAAGCGAACAACTGTAAGAGTCAAACTTCAAAAGACAAATGGCTGCCAAAAGATCAAAAAAATAAGTAGGCGAGGGATTTCTCACATGGCACTTTTATTGCTAAATAGTGCGTAAAAAAATGCATTTGCATAAATGAGTTCAATCTAAAGAGCCTTCAAACGGCTGATTTCATCGTCTCCTCCTTCCGTGAAAACGTAGAGCCACTTAAAAAAAAGCTCCCATTGGGGGGATTTTGGGGATAACTTATTATTTAGATTAGACTAATAAATGCAGCGCCAACTATTGATAAAAACAACAAATAGCAATGATAAAAAAAGTATCGTTTTTCACACTCGGATGCAAACTCAACTTTGCCGAAACGTCATCGTTAGCGAAAGCCTTTGAAAACAAAGGATACGAACGCACTAACAAGCTGGACGATAGCGATATTGTAATTGTAAATACCTGTTCGGTTACATCGCTGGCCGAAAAGAAAGGCCGAAATATACTATCGCGTGCAAAGCGCGCAAACCCCAATGCAGTTATAGTAGCAATGGGCTGTTATGCACAGCTCAACCCCGATGAATTAAAAGATCTGGGGCATATCGACCTGATTCTGGGAAACGACGAGAAATTCAACATTTTTGATTACCTCAAAACACCGGGCGAACAAAAAATATTCAGACACCCGTACAAAGAAATTGCCCGCTTCGATGGGGCTTATTCCAGCAGCGACCGTACACGCACGTTCTTGAAAGTACAAGACGGATGCGACTATTTTTGCGCCTACTGCACCATTCCCATGGCACGTGGGCTAAGCCGCAGTCCCAACATAGACAGCATCGTAAAATCGATCGACGAAATTACGAAAACCGGGTCGAAAGAGATTATTCTAACTGGTGTAAACATTGGCGATTTTGGACGCAAAAATGGAGAATCATTTTACGATCTTCTAAAAAAAATCATCCAAGTCGGCCAGCCCCAACGTTTGCGTATCAGCTCTATTGAACCCAACCTACTTACAAATGAAATAATTGAACTTGCTGCACAAACGCCCCAAATAATGCCCCACTTCCACATTCCGCTCCAATGCGGAACCGACGAAATGCTGCAAAAAATGAACAGACGCTACACCACCGACCTGTTCAAACAGCGCATAGAAAAAATCAGATCCGTATCGCCAAACGCATTTATAGCCGCTGATGTAATTGTAGGCACCCCGGGCGAAACAGACGTACTTCACCGCCGCGCCATGGATTTCATTGCGGAACTGCAACTTTCGGCATTGCACGTATTTACTTACAGCCAACGTCCCAACACAAAAGCGGCAACCATGGAAGAACAAGTTAATGCCGCCACAAAAAATGAGCGTAGCAAACAAATGCACGAATTATCGCAAACGCTTGAAAAAAAGTTCATCGAAACTCAACTCAACAGCACACACTCAGTACTTTTCGAAAAACCACAAAAAGATGGATATATTTACGGCTTCACCGATAATTACTTGCGGGTTAAGGTGCCATACACCAACGGATTAGACAATACAATTACAAACGTAAATTTACGTTCAGTAAATAACGAAAACGAAGTAAACGGAGAAATTTTATGATAGACGAAGTCTTTAAAAAAACACTTTTGACGCTGATTCGCACTGCCGGACAATTTATTAAATCAGAAAAAGGAACCATCGACAGGCAAGATATCGACACCAAGTCGCACAATAGTTTTGTCACTTACGTAGATAAAAAAACCGAAGAAATGCTGGTTGAAGGATTGAGCCAATTGATTCCCGACAGTGGATTTATTGCAGAAGAAGACACCGCCGGAGAAAACAACAGCCCATGGCGATGGATTATCGATCCGCTCGACGGCACAACCAATTTCATCAATAATATTTACCCCGTTTCGGTGAGTGTGGCACTACAGTACAACAACAAAACCATTGCAGGCATAGTTTATGAAATTGGGCAAGATGAACTTTTCTATGCTTTTGAAAACGAACCGGCAATGCTCAACCAGAAACCTATTCAGGTGAGCCCGACCGACAAACTTGCCAACAGTTTTGTTGCAACCGGCTTTCCATACTACGATTTCATAAGAATCGATAAGTTTATGCAAACGCTAGCTCACCTTATGAAAAACACCACCGGCGTAAGGCGGTTAGGCTCAGCAGCTACCGATTTGGCCTATGTGGCCTGCGGCCGTTACGATGCCTTTTTCGAATACAGTCTGAGTCCCTGGGATGTAGCCGCCGGAGCCTTTATTGTACAACAAGCCGGAGGAAAAGTCGCCGATTTTAGCAGAGGCAATAATTACCTGTTCGGTAAAGAGATAGTAGCAACCAATAAGCAACTATCAAACGAGTTCATGAATCTAATCTGCGAAAAAATGACAGCAGAACAAAAACAATAATGCTATATTTGCACAAATACTTAAACAAAAAATGTTATCGTTCTGAAAAATACACACCTATGAAGCGCTTCTTTTTATTATTAACATTTACGCTCCTTCTGTTCCACACGTATGGACAAGCTCCAACTGGCCATTTTCACTATGCCCAATTTATGGACATCGAAGGCAGTCCTTATTTGGAAACCTATCTTGCTGTAGCCGGAAACTCCGTTACCTACAAATCCATAGATGAAGACAAAGAACAAGCATCGGTAGAAGTGAGCATGATTTTTAAAAATGGCGATATCGTTAAAGCCTACCGTAAGTTCAACCTCAAGAGTGCCGAAATTGAGAAATATGCCTCAGGAAAACCTGCATTCCTCAACCTGGAACGCTTCTCGCTGGAAAATGGCACGTACAACTTTGAGCTTACATTGAAAGATAACTACATCGACTCGGCACAATTCACTTATCATGATATTATTACCGTTAATGTGGATAAAAACGAAGTGTCTTTCGGTGGAATTACTCTGGCAGAAAGTATGCGACCCAGCGACAAACGCAATCAATTTTCGAAAAGTGGGTTTGACATTATTCCTTACGTTAGCAACTTTTATCCCGATGGAGTAAACAACATTCGGTTCTATGCTGAGATTTATAATCTTGACAAACAACTTGGACGCGATTCGGCCTTCATTGTAAAAACATACATTGAAGGAGCATCAACACGCAGACTATATAAAGAATTTGCAGCGCTCGAACGAAAAAAAGCAGCACCTATAAACGTGATCATGAAATCGTTCGACATTACGAAACTCAATAGTGGCAATTATAACTTGGTTATTGAAGTGCGAAACAAACAAAACCAACTGGTTGCCGAGTATAAAAAGTTTATTCAACGTTCGAACGATCAATATTACCAGCTTGAAGTAGATTACACAACCATTGAAATTGAGAGCACATTTACACAAGGAATTAATAATTTCAACCAACTAGAAGACTATATTTACGCACTCTATCCCATTGCCAACCGCATGGAGCAGAACTTCATTTTACAAGACTTCACAGAAAGTAAAATGAAACTTATGCAGCAATTTTTCTACAATTTCTGGAAAGAACGCAACCCGTCCGATCCCGAAGAGGAGTGGAACATTTACAAAAACCAACTGAAAATTGTCCAAAAACACTTCGGCTACGGTCAGCGCAGAGGCTACTCCACCGACTTAGGGCGCATCTACCTCAAGTATGGCCCGCCATCATCTATCAGTGAAGAACATTTAGGGCAACAACAAATTATTTCGACGCAGGGCGGATCGGGAACAGGAACGATCGATGCGGTAGATTACCAAATTTGGCACTACTACAAAGTTAACGAACAAACCGACCGTATTTTCATCTTTGTTAAAGGCCTTGGCACCTACAATCTTGGAGAAGAATATGTACTGCTTTACACTGATGTATCGGGCGAAGTAGCCTACGACGACGGTCTAAGCTTCTCATCGGTAGGCTCATTACTTCAATCGGTAGACAGCAAACTACTGCGCGACATACAAAACGAGTCGGCTCGTGCCCTCTCGCGCTTCCTTCGCGGAAAACGTTAGACAAAACAAACTACAACATACAGAAAAACAGGTTGCGCTTGCACCCTGTTTTTTTTTGCGTTATGCCATTCTTTCTCTGCTTACCAACCAATCGATATTTTTCCAATGAAGTCACATCAGGTGAATACAGGCTTTCATTACAATAGCTACATCCCTAATTTTAATGTTCTTATTAAAGAAAAGTTCGATGTATTTCAGATTACCTTTATCGACTACGCTAATTGATAATCCCGCCCGGGAAGACAAATTTTGACGATGAGTATTGAAGTTACTAAACTTTAAAAAAACATTTCATGAAATGGAAAAACATTAAAATTGCACGCAAACTAATTACCGTATTTTTGTCAATTGGTATTTTAGCAGTAGCTGTATTGGCTATTATCTCTTACAATCAATCTAAAGATGCACTCATTGTAAAATCTGACGACCAATTCAAAGTCATTTGAGGCATTAAAAAGAACCAAATTGCGTCTTTCTTTCATGAGCGGATAAGCGACTTAAACGTTTATGCCTTTAATACAGCGGCACAAAAAGCATCGCAGCGCATTATTCATGCTTTTGATTCTACTGGAATGCAAGGTGACCTGTGGCAGAAATGGGACAGAGCACACGGTATGATTTTTTACAATATGTAAAAGAATACGCATGCTACGATTTGTTCATTATTTCTAACAATGGTGATGTGGTTTACACAGTAGCCAAAGAAGGAGACCTGGGCAAAAATCTGGTAACAGGAAATCTGGCAAAATCACCTCTGGGAGAAGCTTTTCAACGGGGAAAACAAAAAACCAGTATTATTGATTTTAAGTGGTATGATATCTCCAATGAGCCGACATCCTTTGTAGCCGGCCCCATAAAAGCAAACGATGGAAGCAATATTGGTGTACTTGTTTATCAAATCTCACTGAAAGCAGTCAATATCATTATGCAGGAACATTCGGGCATGGGCGAAACCGGAGAAATATTCCTGGTTGGAGAGGATAAAAGAATGCGCTCCGACTCATACCTTGATCCTGCCGGCCACTCAGTGAAAGCATCTTTTGATGGTATAGTAAAAAACAATGGTGTTGACACAGAAGCAAGTCGTGATGCTCTTGCGGGCAATACCGATGCTAAAATAGTAATCGATTATAACAACAATCCGGTTCTTTCTGCTTACACCCCTGTAAAAATTGGAAATTTTGACTGGGCGCTGATGGCTGAAATTGATGAAGCAGAGGTGATGCAACCCGTTAATAAGTTGGGTTGGGAAATTCTCATTATAGGAATAATCATAGCAGTGCTAAATACGATTGAAACAATCGTATTTAGCCGGTCTTTGGCCAAACCACTCGAAAAAGTTGTTGAATTTGCCAAGAAGATGGCCGAGGGAGACCTCAATGCAACGATCAACCTTGATCAAAAAGATAAAATTGGCATATTGGCAAATGCACTTGTAAATATGAAGAACAAATTGGCTGAGGTAGTTGAGAATGTGCAAATGTGAGCTAACAATATTGCTACTGCCAGTGAGCCGTTAAGTTCCACATCGCAGGAAATGTCTCAGGGCTCTTCTGAACAAGCTTCTTCGGCAGAAGAGGTCTCTTCTTCGATGGAAGAAATGGCAAGCAATTTCCAGCAAAACACCGATAATACGCGACAAACGGAGAAAATATCGCTGAAGGCTTCAGACGACATGAATGAAGGAAACAGTTCCGTTGAAAAAACAGTTGTTTCCATGAAGAATATAGCTGAGAAGATTGGAATAATCAGTGAAATAGCCCGTCAAACCAACATACTGGCGTAAATGCTGCTGTGGAAGCGGCAATAGCCGGTGAGCACGGAAGAGGATTTGCTGTTGTGGCCGAAGAAGTACGAAAACTGGCAGCACGCAGTCAAGTAGCCGCTAAAGAAATTGATGAGACTTCGAAAAGCAGTGTACACATAGCTGAAAAGTCAGGTCAACTATTGGGAAAAATTGTCCCTGACATTCAAAAAACAGCAAAACTCGTCCAGGAAATTGCCGCAGCCACCATAGAACAATCTTCCGGAGCGGAACAAGTGAACAATGCAATTCAGCAACTTAACCAGGTTACACAGCAAAACGCAGCTGCTTCAGAAGAAATGGCAACAAGCTCCGAAGAATTGTCCAGTCAGGCTGAACAATTGAACGAAGCCATGTCGTTCTTCAAAATATCAACCACCGGCAAAAATTCATTCGCTAAAAGAAAAAAGACTGCACAGAACAAGCAAAATGAATTCAGTCAAAAGAAAGCACCGAAAAAACAAGTAAATACAAGGGAGAAGACAAAAAATCAAGGGATTAACCTAAATATGAATGAAGATGCCAATGATGATGTTTTTCATAGCTTTTAAACAATAACGAGAATATATTTCGTTATAGTAGGTGAAATACTTGTTTTCATAATTAAAAAGCAAGATCGGCATGAAAAGCCGTCTTGCTTTTTTCTTTTTGATTTTAGAAGAAAGAGCTCAGCAACCAGAACTCTTTCTTTTTGTTGTGGGGAATGAATTATTTCAGGCTGATTTTAAATACACGCTGAATATTTTCATTAGAGATTTTAATAAAATACAAACCTCGTTGATAACTTGACACATCTGTCTGAAATGTATCATTATAATTACTAATCATTCCATGACCAACACGTTCTCCACTAGTTGCAAACAGCTCATATTTAACAGGAGTTCTATTTGCTTGCTCAAATTTTATGATAATATAATCCTCCGCCGGATTTGGGTATACATAAATGCTGCTCACCTCTAAATTCGCAACAGAATTATCGTCCTCTACAACAAACTCAAATACATCGCTTGCTGATCCGCCGTTGCCATCGTTGGCCGTTACGGTAATGTTGGCTGTGCCTATGCCTGCTTCGGTGATAGTCAACGTTGTGCCGTCAAGGCTTGCTATTGCAACGTTTGTGGCATCAGATGATGTACTGAAAGCTAATTCATCGTCGTCAGCATCGGTGAACACGCTTGAAATATCGATAGTCGCAGAGACAAAACCTTCGGTCTCTGTCATATCTGAAATTGGATTTTCAACTACCGGAGCGTTGTTCGCAGTGGCATTTACATTAAAATCAAATACATCGCTTACTGATCCACCGTTGCCATCGTTGGCCGTTACGCTAATGTTAGCTGTGCCCGTGCCCGCTTCAGTGATGGTTAGTGTTGTACCGTCAAGGCTCGCTGTTGCGACGCTATTGGCATCAGATGACGTGCTGAAAGTTAATTCATCGGCATCGGCATCGGTGAACACGCTTGAAATATCGATAGTCGTAGAGACAAAACCTTCGGTCTCTGTCATATCTGAAATTGGATTTTCAACTACCGGAGCGTTGTTCGCAGCGGCATTTACATTAAATTCAAATACATCGCTTACTGAACCACCGTTGCCATCGTTGGCCGTTACAGTAATATTGGCGGTGCCTGTGCCCGCTTCGGTGATGGTTAGTGTTGTGCCG
>JAQICA010000266.1 GCA_027858775.1 Salinivirgaceae bacterium
AGGCACAAAGGCGCTGAGAGCTTTTAATACGGGCTTGGTGTTTCTTTGCGTCTCTGCGACTCCGCGGTAAAAAATGTAACCACTAAGGCGCTAAGAATTTTAAATGGGACTGTAGCGAAGCAGAGCTCGACGAAGTCAAAATCAAGTCTTATTTTGGGTACAAAAACGAATACCCATTTCATTAAAATGAAAAATGCCGGAATCAACAACAACCACTTCCCTGGCTTTCTCCGCATGATGAACAATCGCAACCGCAGTCGCTATCTACAGCAAAAATGCTTTCCCATGGGAGTTTTCTGGCTTTCCATACTTTGAAGCCACCATCCAAATTGGCAATATTCGGATAACCTTGTCTATTGAGCAGGTTAGCCACTTTTGAACTGCGCACACCCTCCGGGCAGCCAAGAATAATGTTTGCATCTTTTGGAATGTTGGTCAATCTGTCCATAATTACCGACATGGGATGGTTTAGCACATTGGGTAGCGGCATGTGTTCGAGCTTCACTTCATTTTCTTCGCGCACATCGATTAAAATGGCCTCATCGATCTCAATAGCTTTTAGGGCATGTTCCGGATTAATATGCTTGACGCCCGGCAAATCGAATTCCTGTAATGTTGGCTTATCTGTTGTGTTCTTCATAAATTTATGTTTTGTGCTATTTAGCAGCCGCTTTTAACCAGTTTTCAAGCGTGTTTTTTACGGGAATTTTTCCCTGTGACAAGACTTTTCCATTAACCACCAATCCGGGAGTCAACATTACTCCATAATCACCGAACTTATTCATATCGGTTACTTTTTCCACGTTGGCTTCAAGGTGCTGTTCTTCTACCACCTCTTTACATGTGTTTTCTAGTTTTGTACAGTTAGGGCAACCTGTGCCCAGAATTTTTATATCTAACATAGCTTAATGATTTAACGATTTGTTATGTGACTTGAGTTATTAGTTGCCAGACTTCAAATATGGAAATTTACACAAAAGGCCGTTTCAAATAGCCGACAACATACTCTTGTTACTTTTTACAATTACTGAAAATCCGTGTGCAGAAATATTATAAATTCCGGGATGCCTGCGAAATTAGGAATCACAAGAAAGATTTAATTTTATTAACGATTTTCTGCTCTATTGCATCTTTATCCTTGGCTCCCTGATAAGAAGCAATTTGATCCGTAATATCCAATGATTTATCGCTTTTAACAATTACCACAGTCTGCGATTTTGCATTGAATTTTTCTGCTAGCGTTTTATTGTCCGCATCGGCAAGGTTAATTGTTCGAAAGGCTACTTCATTATTGGCAAAATGCTTCTCAACAATAGTTTTGATGTTGCCTTCAAGTTCATTACATGCTTTGGCCTGGCAGCACGATAATTTTGCTTTAAAAAAAAGCACTTCGGTGTTTTGTGCAAAACTTGTGCTTGCAATTGCCATAAAGGCGATAACGATAATTACGTTTAATTTTTTCATATCTCAATAATTTTAAAAAATAACTAACAAATTTAAAAAAGTCCCCCATAAATCAATCCTGAAATTGTGGCCATCACAACCACGAGCGCTACATAGACCAATGTTTTTTGTGTGCCTATAACGCCTCTGATTACAAGCATGTTGGGCAATGAGAGCGATGGACCTGCGAGTAGCAGTGCCAATGCGGGTCCTTTACCCATACCTGCCGCCATGAGACCCTGCAAAATGGGAACTTCTGTTAATGTAGCAAAGTACATAAATGCACCTACAATTGATGCAAAAAAGTTTGCAAATACAGAATTACCTCCAACCAAATTGGCAATCCACTCGTTGGGAATAATACCTGCTATAGCTGTATCGCCGTGCGTTGAACCTAATAAAAATCCGGCAGCCAACACACCAATTGCCAAAAGTGGCATAATTTGTTTGGTAAAATCCCAACTTGCAATAGTCCACTCTTTATTATCGACATCGCGCTTATCGATCAAAGTAATAATACTTAATCCCGCAATAGCTACCATCATAGGTACAAGCGGCGAACTACTAACGAATGCTGAAATAGCTGTGACGATTGTTGCTATAGCTACATGCTGCCATTTAATTTTTAAAATGGCGATGAGTGAATAAATAAATACCAGTCCGAGAACAGCTGTAATATACCATTTATTGCTCCAAATTAAGTACCATCCGCCCTCTGTAACTCCTTCGGCAGGTGCTCCCCAATTGGCAAAAACCAAAATGAGCACGAGCGTGAAAAAATGCAATGCTGTTTGCCACATGGGGCGTTTTTCATCTACATCGGGAAATTTAAGCTGCGCCTCTTTTTTTACTTTTTCTTCTTTGCGATAAATGAGCGACATAGCCGAACCAATAACCACAGCAAAAACAACAGCTCCAACAATTCGAGCTACACCCATTTCAAATCCTAAAATACGTGCCGTGAGTATTATGGCCAAAATATTTATGGCAGGACCTGAATACAAAAATGCAATAGCAGGGCCCAATCCGGCTCCACGCTTATGAATACTCGAAAATAATGGTAAAATGGTGCAGCTACATACAGCCAGTATGGTTCCAGAAACGGATGCAACCGTATAAGCGACCCATTTTTTTGCCTTGGCTCCAAAATATTTCATTACTGCGCCCTGACTGACAAATACGGCGATAACTCCTGCAATAAAAAAGGCAGGCAACAGGCACAAAATTACATGCTCCTGTGCGTACCACCTGGCCAAGTCGAACATGGCCAAAATAGCTTCCTGAAAACGATTGCTTTCTACCGGCATAAAATAAGCAAATAGGAAAACAGCCGCTATCCAAGCCAATATTTTTAATTCTTTTTTCTTTTCCATTTTATTGAGGTTTGTAGGTTTGTAGGTTTGTAGGTTTGTAAGTTATAAATACTAATGTTTTATTTCCATTGGTATCAATTACATTTTGGTGGCTTTTTATGGTTTCGAAGATATTTTATTAACCCCAAAATCTTACTTTGAATAACATCAACTTTGCCACGATATAATTGGGCATCGTTGGGATTTAAAAAATTTAGATCCTCCATTACATAAAGCATGCTTTTTACTTCAGATGCAGAAGCGCTTGCATAATCAAGAAATCTGATAAAATCAGCATTACTATACCTGCCATATCCTTCAGCTATATTGTTCATAATCGAAATATTAGCCCGTTTGAATTGGGACATCAGCTCAAATTCTGTTTTTAATTTTTTCTCGTTGAAAATAATAAACATCTCCTTCACCAATGCTCTCGCTAATTGCCATGCCTCAATATCTTCGAAACTCTTAAATGTTGCCATAACTTTTTAGGTTTTTAGGTTTTTAGGTTTTTAGGTTACGAGGTTTATCAATTCGATTGTTTTATTTCCATTGGTATCAATTGCATTTTGGTAGCTTTTTATAGTTTCGTAAATATTTTATTACCCCCCAACACACAAACTTACTAACCTCCCGACTTATAAACCTACAAACTTCATAAATAAACAATTACCACATAGTACACTCCCACGGCAATAAAGAGGATTGAAATAATTCGTCTGAACCAAATTTCAAATATCTTCAAGCTATTGTACAGTTGGCCAACACCTGAAACGGTATAGGCAATAAGCCATGCAAAAATAATTACCGGAATACCGGTGGCTATAGCAAAAACGACGGGTAAATATAGTCCGGAGGCACTTGTAACGGTTATGGGAATTAACATACCAAAATAGAGTACGCCGCTGTACGGGCAGAAAGCCAGGGCAAAGAGCACACCAAGCAACAGGGCATCCCAATAGGTGTGTTTGCTTTTTTCCTGAAATTTCTTTGTTAAATTACCCATTCCGGGGAATTTAATTTTAATCAGGTCGAGCATAAATACTCCGATAATAATTAAAAGTGGCCCAAGAAATTTTTCACCATACATTTGAAACCAACCCGATATTTCGAACTGATCGGCTCCAATGAAAATAATTAAAGCAATAAACGTGTATGTAATAGCTCGACCTAAGGTGTAGATTAGTCCGCTAATAAAAACGCGGCGTTTATCTTCCACATCTTTGCTGATAAACCCGATGGCGGTAATATTTGTAGCCAGGGGGCAGGGACTAATGGCAGTCATTAATCCAAGAATAAAGGCCGTAACTATTGGCAACGAGCTATTGCTCATTATGCTTTGCAGAAATTCTTCCATATTATTATTTTATGTATATGCGTTCTTGTACGCAATTTCATTTTGACTTCGTCGAGCTCCGATTCGCTACGGTTCTTCTTTTGCCCCGTATCCTCCAGCTGGCGAATGTGAAGAAAATCAATTACATCCGCCAACTGGCGTACTAAGGGCAAACCAATCGATTTTCTTCACCCCCTTTAGGAGGCGGGGCTAATGAAGAAAATCGGTTTGCGTAAGTGGTAAATAACCGTATAATCAGATTAATTTACCAGTGGATCAATTTTCTCTTTAATTACTGCCTTAAATTTATCCACATTATTTCTCGCGTTCATAAACCCTTCATTGGTAATATTGATTTTCGTATCTCCATTTACAATGAGTAATGTTTGGCCAGAAACACCTAAATCTTTTGCTTTTTGCTCTCCTTCAGCTTCTTCAAGGTTATATGCTGCAAATAACACTCTGTTGCCATATAGTTCCTCAATCGCTTTTTTTGCTTCTGCTTCAACGGCTTTGCAGGTAGCGCATCTCCTTGCATTGTGAAAATAATATACTTCAACTTTTTCAGACTGTTTTGCTACTGTAGCTGTTTCGGTGGTGTTCTTGTCATTTCCTGTGCATGCGGTTCCTAGTGATAGAAACATAACTAAAATGCTCAAAATTGTAATGTTTTTCATGTTTTCGATTTTTATTGGTTATTACTTATAATCTCATTGAGTTCTTTTTCACCGGGTACTCGTCCTGAAAAAACCACTTTCCCGTTAATAACAAGCCCCGGAGTACTCAGTACGCCATACTCCATTATTTTCATAATGTCTTCTTCTTTGGTAACAGTGGCTTCAATACCTGATTTATTTACAGCTTCCTGCGTTAATTTTTCAAGGGTTTTACATTTTGGGCATCCCGGCCCCAGAATTATAATTTCCATAATCATCATTTTTAATTATTTGTAACGTTTTATTCTTATCTGTTTTATATTTCGCTAAATGCCAGCACAAAAACTACCTGTTTTTTGGTGTGCCCGGCACTAAATAACGAAGTGCTTATTTTTAATACCAACTTTATCATCTTTTTTAGTCATTTTTCTAATCAGATCTATTTGTAAGCATTCAGCAAATTTGCCAGTATCAAAATCGTCTTTTTTTAGCAAATGCAACCAACGAAAGCATTACAGGAACTTCAACTAAAACACCTACAACTGTTACCAATGCAGCAGGGCTTTGTAATCCAAACAGTGCGATAGCTACGGCTACGGCCAATTCGAAAAAGTTACTCGCACCAATCATTGCAGCCGGAGCGCAAACCTGATAGTTTAATTTCAACATTTTGCCACCATACCACGCAATAAAAAAGATAAAGTATGTTTGAATGATTAGCGGTACAGCTGCCAATAGAATGATTAGTGGATTATTCGTAATGTTTTGTCCCTGAAATGCAAATAAAAACACCAATGTAGTTAAAAGGGCAATGATGCTTATCGGTTTTAGTTTGGGTAAAAACGTTTGCATAAACCATTTTTTACCTTTTCGGCGCAATATCATCCGCTGCGTAACAACACCAGCAACTAACGGTATCACAACAAATACTAAAATACTTGTTAACAGGGTTTTATATGGAACCATTACATCGGTTATACCGAGAAGCAGCCCCACTATGGGCACAAATGCCACAAGAATAATTAAGTCGTTTACCGAAACCTGCACGAGCGTATAGTTGGGGTCTCCATCGGAAAGATACGACCACACAAAAACCATTGCAGTACAAGGGGCTGCACCTAAAATAATGGCTCCGGCAATGTACTCACCGGCCAGCGCAGGGTCGATCCATGCAGCATATATTTTGGAAAAAAATATCCAGGCGAAAAATGCCATTGTAAATGGCTTTATCAGCCAGTTGACTATAACTGTCCAAACAATTCCACGTGGTTTTTTTCCTATTTTTTTGATGCTCAAAAAGTCGACCTGTAGCATCATTGGATAAATCATGAGCCAAATAAGTACAGCAACGGGAATATTCACTTCAGCAATTTCAAGTTCGCTGATAAACTCAATGCTACTGCCGGCAAAATGACCTATTGCAATACCGGCCAAAATACCAAGTGCCACCCATATGGTAAGGTATTTTTCGAAAAAACTAATGCCTTTTTTCGTCGCTTTATCCAACTTTTTAGCTTCCATAGCTATAGATATTGTACTTTGGTAAATTATGAACACTACTGCTCTGTGGCATAAAGTGTCTGTTTGTAAGGTTTATTATTATCAATTTTGTTCCCATGCGTTTTTCCCGAAACTCCGATGAGCAAAAATCTTCATAATTCTACATTTTCATTGAACAATTGATTGAACAGTCCTTTAGCCGTTTCCCAGTTCTCCTGGTTTAGGCAATATTTGATGTAAGGTGGTTCAATTTCTCCTTTTATCAATCCGGCATATTTGAGTTCTTTCAGGTGCTGCGATAACGTGGAACGACCAACGGGAAGCTCATCAACCAAATCGCCACTATAACAGCACGCGTTCATTTGCGA
Organism: Salinivirgaceae bacterium; assembly: GCA_027858775.1. Taxonomy (GTDB): domain Bacteria; phylum Bacteroidota; class Bacteroidia; order Bacteroidales; family Salinivirgaceae; genus Salinivirga. The sequence goes on from JAQICA010000266.1 coordinate 6,656, forward strand.
TAACTTTTGTAAAATGTACAAACGCACAGGGTGCCCCATGGCTTTGGTAATCCGTGCCATCTCATTAATTTCTTTCGACAATTCAATCCTTTTTTCCATCCCAATGATTGTATTTTTGTATTTCGCAAATAAACGAAATGTTTTTATGTATTCAAAGCCAAACTGTATTAATTTTGATAACCAACATTCCACCTTCTGTTTTTGTTAGAATAAATGTAAGTTCATTGAATTTTGGTATACATCCACTACTACGAAAAATGGTTGGTGAAAACCTGACATATCAGCACACATGTAATTATGTATATGTTTTGGAATGTAATTTGTAAACACACATGTAAAATCTTATAAAACTAAAAAAATGGGAACTAAAGGAAACGTAAACATTAATTGGCAAGGCGAAATGGCCTTTGAAGCAGAATTAAACGGACACAAATTTATGATTGATGCGGGCGAAAAAGTAGGCGGAAAAGACAAAGGTCCTCGCCCGAAACCGCTTATGCTGGCCGCATTGGCCGGATGCACCGGAATGGATGTGGTATCGATATTGAAAAAAATGCGCGTGGAGCTCGACGATTTTAGCATAGATGTAGAGGGCGAACAAAACGATGAGCACCCTGTACAATACGTTAAAATGCACATCAATTACACATTCAAGGGAAAAAATCTCGATAAGGCGAAAATAGAGAAAGCCGTGAACCTAAGTCAGGAACGGTACTGTGGCGTAAGCGACTTTTACAAAAAGGTTATTCCAATTACGCACGAAATAAACATCGAAGAATCATAGTTTCTTACACAACATAGTACTTAAAAAAAGCTGCCTGATCCGATTTTGGAATTACGGATTAGTTCTACTTTGACAGATTAACCTCAAATTTGATTTTTCGCCTTTTTTTGCCCCGACTCTAAAGGGCGAAAGCCGAAAAATCAACCCGTTTCCTTTAGCATAAGGCAAACCGGGTTGATTTTGACAATTTGTCTAAATGTGTCAAAGTAGAATTAGGCAGTTTTGCTCTATGCTACATCGGTTTAACCGGAACACAGATATCGACAATAAATTTCTTCTCGGGATGCTCCTCATAATTGTTATGATACAGTTCATACGGATACCGATCATCGGGCTGATAGCCACTCTCCGACATCCATAAACACACTTCGTTCCATGCGGGTCCAAATTCGAACAGAAGTCTAAACCATCCGCTTACATTTTATTTTTTAATCCATTTACCTGTAAAAACACTACCATTCTCATTTACAACTCGGTAAAAGTAAATACCGGGGATTAAGCTCTGTGTGCTTACATGGCAATTTTTTCGGAACAACTCGGATAGAACGAGCTTTCCTTGCAAATTATATAATAATAAAGTCGATTCAGTGGTTTCCGGCATTTCAACATACAAATAGTTTTTACCCGGGTTAGGATAAATAGTTAGCGTTTTTTCTGGTTGCGGTGCAGAGGAAGTACCAACTAATAAATCGCCATCCATATTAACCTTGAAGATCACTGCATCGCTATAACTTGGCTGTTCAATTGCATTATAACGCGAGGCGGATATATACAATGCCCCATCAGGCCCGATAGTCATATTTGTGGTGTAATAATAATACGTATTATCTTCATAAAACCGATGCCAAATTAATGAGTCTGAACCCAAATAGGCTACCCAAAATGAGTTTGCTTCATAACTTGCAAAATCTACGGGATGGGGTGTCTGATTCATATTTAGAAATCCAGATGAAAATATTTCAGTTGTATCGACATTAGCAACCAAACTCTTATATACTGTATATCTGGGAGTTTCAGAGCCAAAATAAGGATAACTGTTTAATATGCTGTAATTGGAGTCCAGGTATATAATTCGGTGCGTATAATCAAGGTTCCTGGACGACCCAATATATTTGTTGCTCCGGGTTTTTAATAATTTTCCTCCTAAAACTACAAGTCCATTCCCCTCATGCAAAGTGTCAACTTCATTAAACGAAGTATCGATTTCTACAATCCACCCTCCATGTTTCACCATTAAAAAACCCCTGTTCGTAAAATCAACGGGTTCATTCCACAACTGATTACTCACATATTTCTTGTCAATGAAATTAAATTGCCGGTCAAATTTAAACAAGTGTGTTCTTCCAGATTGAATTACTACAAACCGGCGTTGAAATCGTTCAAACGAACTAAATCCCATAATTAATGGATCAAACTCATAATCAGTAGCTTTGGTCCAGCGCCTGTTTAAGTTTCTATCTAAGCAATGCATAACCAATTGCCCTTCCCCCGTGGTTTGGTAATCTGTTCCTATTATAACCATGGAATCGCCATAAGGAACAAGTTTATATATCATAAACCTTTCTGCCTCTGCAAAAACAATGCTATCTAAAACATTGCCCCTTTCATCGTACTTCCAAACAATGGCTTTTCCATCATGATGACCTCCTGACACCCAAAGCGTATCATTCAAAAACTCCATACTCATATAAGTGACCGAACCACCATGACTTGTAGATATAAATGGTGTGAGTGGCTGAGCGTTAATAACCCACGTAGAAAATAATAAAGAAATGACAATAATTATGCGCATAATATGATTGTTGATTATAAAAATGTAGGTTGCCATTCATAAACAATTTACAAAGTTAATGTTATTTTATAATTATTAATATGGCGCAATAATAATATATTCAAAACAAATGTGTCCCATAACATAGATTTAACACGGGTACTACATTTATTTTTTAATAATACTACACCACACTCCTGTGCACCCGGCATAAATGTAACTTCCTTCGTGGTAAAGGAAACAATCAACTGTGACACTGAAAATCAGCTTTACAGGTCTCTAAATGGCATCTGATTTTCAGCTACTTCATCCGCCGACTGGCCAAAAAGTGGCTAAAAATCATCTAAGACCCTTTTCAGACTGTCCTCATAGTTTCTTACACAACATAGTACTTAAAAAAGCTGCCTGATCAGATTTTGGAATTACGGATTAGTTCTACTTTGACAGATTAACCTCAAATTTGATTTTTCGCCTTTTTTTGCCCCGACCTAAAGGGCGAAAGCCGAAAAAATCAACCCGTTCCCTTTAGATAGGACAAATCGGGTTGATTTTGACAGTTTGCCTAAATGTGTCAAAGTAGAATTAGGCAGTTTTGCTCTATACTACATCGGTTTAACCGGAACACAGATATCGACAATAAATTTCTTTTCGGGATGCTCCTCAAAATTGTTATGATACAGTTCATACGGATACCGATCGTCGGGCTGATAGCCACTCTCCGACATCCATAAACACACTTCGTTCCATGCGGGTTCAAATTCCGTTGGGGCTATTTCAAAACTCCCAACAATGTATTTCCCTCCGGGCAATTGCATATTCCCGAACTCTCCCCCGGTAGTTACGGGCTCTTTTACAGTAATACAGGCACTTTGGCGCACTTTATCAATTTCTGTAACATTGGGGTCATCGTGATAAACGGTAACTGTTTTTAAATTTGCATCACTGAGTAATCCGCGTGGCCCGGCCCATTGCATTAATTTTCCATAGGCCTGCCCAATCAGATGAAACTCGCCTACATGACGGGTATACACAAGGTTCATTGCAGGCATTTCTTTTACTTCTAATTTTTTGTTTAACATGTTTGTTTGCTTTAAGATTAATTGATCGGGACAAACATATTCAGTTTCAAAAGCATTCAATTGACGATTCTTGCTTTGTGATTGACGATTTTTGCTAAACAGCACCTCCGGATCTTTTCTGAAATTTTCAGCAGTAATACTAAAACGCTGCTTAAAGTTCCGACAAAATACCGATGTACTATTGTAGCCTAGCGTGTACGCAATTTCTGACACGGGCACATCGGGATTTTGATAAAGCAATGTAGCTGCTTTTTCAATTCGCTTCCGGTTAATGTACGTTTTTAGCGGTTCTCCAACAAAAACAGAAAATATTCGGTGAAAATGGTAGGGCGAAAAACAAGCAACTTCCGAAATAGTTTCAATGGACAATGGTTTTTCTAAATTTTGTTCAATGTAATCGAGTACTTTATTGATGCGGAAAATATACTCTTTCTGGTATTTATTCATGGCAAAGGTTTCGGTTAATTCCACAAATTTACACAAATTTCGAAGAGCAATTTTTACAAGTTATTTATTACATTTACCCACATAATACGAAAGTTTTATGTTTTTTCACATTGGTAAACCTTCGCCCCTGTTAAAGCAGTATGTAAAATCGTACTGGATGATAGAAAACACCTTACCTGTGGGTAAAAACCATACACAACGAATTGTTCCCACCGGATTATTCGAGCTCTCCTTTTATCTGGCAGATAAACCCACGCCACTACAAACAAACAAGCAATTTTCTGACTCTGCAATGCTTACCGGGCATAGCAACAGTTTTTTGACATTCAGGTTACCGGAGAGTTATCGCTCTTTTCTATTTATTTCTATCCACATGGACTTTCGTTGTTTATGGATATACCGCTCATTGAATTTTATGATACTATTGCTCCTCTGAAAGATGTGTTTTCGACAAAAATAAGTTGCCTTTATAATAAACTTATGGATGCAACGACATTTGACCAGCGGAAAAGTTTAGTAGATCTTTTTTTACTCGAACAACTAAAAGGTAAAACACCCTCTGTACATATAGAGCGCATGACGCACATCGTAAACCTGATTAATACAAGTGGAGGAGGTAATAAAATTACTCAGCTGGCATCGGAGGCATGTCTGAGCAGAAAACAGTTTGAACGGGTTTTTCAAAATGTAGTAGGCACATCTCCAAAGCAATTTTTGAAAATTATTCGTTTCCAAAATGCGTTGCATACAAAAACAACCAATAAACACATTAATCTAACCCAATTGGCTCATCAATGCGCATATTACGACCATTCGCATATGATTAATGAATTTGTGCAGATTGCCGGAAAAACACCTCGCCAATTTTTCTCCGAAAACCAAACCGGATCCGATTATTTCTAACCTTAAAAAAAGCATAATACGAAAAAAAGAGCTGCAATTTTTACAGCCCTTCCCTTTTGGTTTTACACAATCGCCTGATTATGTTCAAGATTCAAACAATCCCAATTGATTTCCCTCACAATCGGTAAACGTGGCAAAATAACCGCCCTCTTCCCTTTCTATAGCTGTGCGAGGTTTCACAACTGTTCCGCCATGCTTTGCGATTTTCTCCAAAGTACCATCCATATCGGAAGTCGTAAAACTCACCAATACACCATTAGCGGCGGGCTTAAAACCGGGCGCTTGTGAAATAGCTCCGGCATTGTCGGGCAACATGGCCATTTTTTCGGTTCCAAAATCCATTGAATTCAGGCTCCAGCCAAATACTTTGCCATAAAACGAAACGGCGCGATCGAAATTCTCTGTGGGTATCTCTACAAAGGCTATTAAATTGTTCATGGTAATAAGGTTTTAAAGTTCACGACAAAAATACGACTACCGAATTCTCCAAAATTGGAAATTTGCGACATTGTGCGATTCGATTATTATTTGTAATCTTTCGGATATCCCGGTTTTGTTGCGTTTTTACATAAATCTCTCTTTTGGCTATATCATACACAATGCTCCATTATTTTCCGTTTAACTGCGATACGCTATCAAGAAATGTATAGTGTTCGTCAATAAACTGTCAATCTATCAGTATTACCATATCCCGGTATATCACACACAACAAACAACAATCAAACCCATTTAATTATTGTCATATACTATACAATGCAAGTATTTTTACAGCATCGCAATTTCACGATGTTAATAATAATTTGGTTTTTATCTGCATTCTATAGTCCTTAATTACAGCAAGTTTAATTTTGTTGGTATTTTGCTTGCAGTTACTAAATTTCTTTCTTAGTATTGTATTAACAAATTAATACGTGCATTAGAAACAATCCAAATGAAACACATTTCCTTACTAATTATTTCGCTTTTACGTATCAATAAAAATGACATTTTTATCGGGGCAGGCAATGGGTTATTATTATCGAAGGATGGAGCCAGTACTTGGGAAGTGGATTATGTTGAGCCTTACTATCATGTTTCAAGCTGCTATTTAGGATGTATCAATAACAAATATTTTGCCGATGCACAGGGTTATTTCTATCAAAAAACTGGTATTGAAGGCGAATGGCACCTAAGATCCTCCACCCTTTGGAAAATATATTCAATGTTTCTTATGAATGACAGACTTTCTTCAAAGGACATTGGAATAGACAAAACAACCGCCCGGACTTTACCTGGTCCGCATGCAAACCGGCAGCCATGTGCAGGCTTGTTGGGTAAGGTTAAAACATTAAACTGAAAACGCTATGATAAGAAACACGCAAAAAACATTACTCGCCATTCTGTTTTGGACAATGGCAACTCTTGCCACAGGGCAGCAGTGGAGCGAACCGGTACAAATTTCCGACATGGAGGGGCTCGACAATTACCCGGAATTTTGTATAGACAACAACGGGGTCATTCATGTGGTGTGGACACATGCTGCTTCCTCATTTTATGACCATTCTGTGGTTTACTATTCAAAATCAACCAACGATGGCGCTACCTGGAGCGAGCCGTTGAATATTTCGCAAAACGAAGAGAAGGCCATTGCCCGCCCAAAAATTGTAGCCGATTCGGAAAACCGCCTGTATGTGGCATACAACTATAACTTTCTCGAGGTCTACGATCAGAAGATATTAATGCAGCGGTTCGATGGGCAAAACTGGACTACCGCGGCCGATACGGTATCCGGCAACCAGACCCCCTGCTGGGCGCCCCGGTTGGCAGTCGGGACAGATGATAAGGTGTACTGTTTTTTCCTAAATGGTGGACAGGCCTATACCACCCTTTATCGCACTTTCCAAAACGGACAATGGGGCGAGATTATTGAGCCTTACCCGGAAGCTTATAGTATTAGCATAGTGCCCATTGTCGACAACAGCAACACTATTCATGCAAAAGGTTCGTATTCAAACAGTAATATGGAGCATCAGCCAATATACACAATTTTTGAAAACGGAGAATGGGCTAATCCATTTATCAAAGTGTTTAAAAGAACTGAAGGTTATACCCAGATGGCTGTTGATCAAAACAATAAACCTCATTTTTGCTGGGCACAATGCAGTCCTGAAGCTTCAAATAATATTGATACCTTAACACATTTTTATCTTGAAAATGATCAATGGAAGAGTGAGGTATTGGAAATTACGGAAAGCCAAATCGAAACAAGTGATTTACTTGTGGACCAAAACAACACCTTAAACC
>JAQICA010000031.1 GCA_027858775.1 Salinivirgaceae bacterium
AGACCCGCTTTTCAGAAGCGAAGCGAACTGAAAAGCGATGGTCGAACTCATCCCGAGCCTGTCGAGGGATCTCATGCGCCCATCTTTCCCTTTGATTAAAAATTTATGTCTATATAAAATTCAGGAGCACGAGCATAATAACTATTCGAAACCACCAAATGGGAAATAGGAAACAGAGGATTTATAGGAAACTAAAACTTTGAGAATCTTTCATTTCCTACGTTTCCTACATTTCCCCATTACTCTGTTGAAAAGTAGTTGATTCTTTCTTGTTCTTATTTGCATATTCTTTTTTAAATTAGCCATTATTTGACAAGTCGTAAACTAATTAGTTATGTTTTTAGGAAAACGTATTAAAGAACTCAGGGAAGAGAAAGGATTAGTTCAACGTCAATTGGCTGCTGAATTGGAGATTGATACTCCAATGTATAGCAAGATTGAACGCGGTGAAAGACGAGCAAAGCGGGAACAAGTATATAAATTGGCAGAGCTTTTAAAGACGGAAAGCAAAGAGTTATTGACTTTGTGGTTAGCTGGTCAGGTTTATGAGTTGGTGAAGGATGAAGAATTTGCAATTAATGCAATTTTAGAAGTAAAAAAAGCACTATAATTTCAATATGAAGAAAAAACTCACGCTTACGTGGCTCGAAGGCTTCTTGATGGATGCCTGTGATATATTAAGAGGAAACATGGATGCCTCGGAGTTTAAAGAATATATTTTTGGCATGCTCTTCCTGAAAAGGCTTTCTGATAAGTTTGAACAAGATAAGGCTGCCCGGTTAAAGGAATTGCAAGGCAAGGGATTGAGCGAAGATAAAATTGCACAAGCTTTGGAAAAACCAAACGCCTATGAATATTTTGTACCTCTTGAACCAGTTAATGCGCGTTGGAATGTAAGGACAAAAGATGAAGACGGAAATGAAATTAATGCCGGAATTCTCCACCTCAAAAAAGATGTAGGTGATGCCCTAAATAAAGCTTTAGAAGCACTGGAAGAATTTAACCCCGATAAATTAAGTGGTGTATTAACCAGTGTAAACTTCAATAAAACCATTGGTAAAAATAAGAATGCCTTTAGCGATGAGAAACTGATTGAGTTTATTCAACATTTTAACGGTGTAACGCTTATTGATAGCAACTTTGAGTTTCCTGATATTTTAGGGGCTGCTTATGAATACTTGATTAAATATTTTGCCGATAGCGCCGGTAAAAAAGGAGGCGAATTCTATACACCAAATGAAGTAGTAAAACTATTGGTAAATGTATTGGAACCAAGCAACGAAGCTGCCATTTATGACCCTACATGTGGCTCTGGCGGTATGCTTATCGAAGCTAAGAACTATGTGCAATCTCGTTATGGTGATAGCTCTCGATTGAGTTTTTATGGTCAGGAATTAAACGGAACCACATGGTCGCTCTGTAAAATGAACATGCTGTTTCACGATATTTTTGATGCCGAAATACTACAAGGCGACACCATTGCCGAACCGCTGCACGTTGACCAAGGTGAATTGAAACGTTTTGATATGGTGATTGCTAATCCACCTTTCTCGGCCGATTATTCCGACATTAAAAATTTTAGAGACCGCTTCCATTTTTGGATGCCCAAAAAGAGCAAGGCCGACTTTATGTTTGTGCAGCACATGATTAGTGTGTTGAAAGATAACGGACGAATGGCGGTGGTTATGCCTCATGGTGTGTTGTTCCGTGGAAGCGACGAAAAAAGTATGCGCCAATGGTTGGTACAACGTGGCTTAATTGAAGCTATTATTGGCTTGCCACAAGGTTTGTTTTATGGCACAGGTATTCCTGCATCGGTATTGGTAATTAATAAAAAAGATGCCCATGCCCGAAAAGAGGTGCTTTTTATAAATGCCGACCGTGAATACAAAGAGGGTAAAAATCAGAATAAGCTACGTCCCGAAGACATTGCAAAAATCTCCTACGTGTATCGTAAAAAATATGAGTTGCCGGGTTACTCGAAACTTGTTGGTAAAGAGGATTTAGCTAAAGAAGATTACAATTTCAATATCCGAAGGTATGTAGACAACAGCCCTCCGGCAGAACCGCAAGACGTATATGCGCACTTGTACGGTGGCATTCCTACCGAAGAAGTGGATGCTTTAAAGGGTTTTTGGAACAATTATCCAAAACTGAAACAAACACTATTTGAAGAACTCAAAGAAGGTTATCAAAAATTTGCCGATACCATTGAAGCAAAAGACCAATTGAAGGCTTTAGTGAATGAAAGTGAGGATATAATAGCCAAGCAAACCGCTTATACAAATGCCGTGAACACTTGGTGGACAAGCAATATTGTTAAGTTGGAAGCACTTCCGGTAAATAAAAATGTATTTGAACTTTACCGTGATTTCTCAAAAAGCATTGCAAGCGATTTTAGTGCTTTGGGCATATTAGATCTACACATGAGCCGTGGAGCTTTTGCAGCCTATTGGGGCAATTTAGAAACCGATCTTAAATCAGTATCTGCTAGTGGGTGGAATGCCGACTTGATACCCGAAGATGAAATTCTGCAATCTCAGTTTCCCGAAGTGTTAGAAGAACAAGCCAATAACGAAGCTCGTAGAGATGAACTGGAAGCGATGTTTACAGAAGTGAATGAACTGGAAGAAGGAGAATTCGAAGAAGAGAATTATGAAGTGTATCCAAAAGATATTCTGAAACAGTTTAAAGAAAACCTTAAAGCAATAAACGGAAACTTAAAAGCAGCTAATAAAGAGATTAAAGCTTTAGGTATTCGAATTAAAGCAAACGATGGCAGTGAAGAACTTAAAAAGGAATTGAAAGAACTTGAGAAAAACAAAAAGCAACTAACTTTACAAAAGGAAGCAATTGACGCCAAACTGGCACGTCACACTCAACTGGAGCAAGAATTGAAAACCTGCAAAGCCACCATTAAGGAGATTAAGGATAAAAAAGACGATTTAGTAGAAAAAGCACGTGAGAAAATCACGCCTGACGAAGCCAAAGAACTTATTCATGCACGTTGGAAGTCAACCCTGCAAGCCACCGTAATGGACTATGTAAGCCGTTACGAACGATTGCTGATTACCGAACTAGAAACTCGCTTTGTAAAATACCAGGAAACCTTGACTTCGGTGCTCGATGAACGAGATGAAGCGGCTTCTCTATTGGATAACTTCTTAAAAGAGTTGGGCTATGAAGGATAAGCATAATGAAAATATCGTAATTTATTCGGAAGAACTTTTCGCGGGTATTGCCCAAATTATTGAAAAGTCGAAAAAAAAAGCTGCGGTTTTTGTGCTGTCCGAAGCCACCTTGATGTACTGGCAATTGGGCGACTACATTAACACGAACCTCAAAACAAACCAACGCACCCAATACGGAGCCAAAATACTTGCAACACTGTCGCAACAATTAACCAACACCTTTGGCAAAGGGTTTACCTATACGGCTTTAGCGTGCACTCCAAATTGCACAACAAAACACGAAGAACAATGAAGAATAAATATATAGCTACGAACCTTTTGTCTAATTTTTTAATTGAGCTGGGTTATGAGGGATAACTGGACAAGTAGTGAGCTTGGTGAATTAGTACATGTAGACCCTGAACAATTGTCTTCAAATACAGCAACAGAATATTCATTTTTCTACATTGATATTAGTTCTGTTGATACAGGAGTGATAAATATGCCAATGCATGAAATAAAATACAAAGGTTCACCTTCTAGAGCTCGAAAAAAATTGAAGAATAAAGACATTCTAATGTCAACAGTTCGACCAAATTTAAAATCTTTTGCTCATTTTAAGTATGAGGGAAGTAATAATTTCATTGCTTCAACGGGATTTGCTGTAATAAGGGAAAAAGTGGGCTCAGACATTGAATTTATATATCACTCATTATTCTCAATGTTTGTTGAAAAACAGATTGATACTTTAGTTGTCGGGTCAAATTATCCAGCAATAAATTCAAGTGATGTTAGGAAATTAGAGATAAATTACCCCCCACTTCCCCAACAACGCAAAATAGCCCACATCCTCACCACCTGCGATACGGTAATTAAAAAAACCGAAGCTGCCATTGCCAAGTACCAAGCTGCACATTCCGCTGAAAGCGGACACCCATTCCGGAAATTAACGGACACTTTTCTTGAAAATTTTTTCGTGTTAAAACTAAAACATTTTATTCACTTTTTCTCAAATTTTTTCGCATTG
>JAQICA010000014.1 GCA_027858775.1 Salinivirgaceae bacterium
GAATTATCAAAATCGTTTAGCGGAGAGTCTGATGTAATGAAAACGTACCAGTTGGTAGCCGGAGTTGCAGCGGGCTCGGAGGGATCGAATGAGCTTATAGTCAGAGGTGGAACAGCTGACCAGAATTTGGTGTTGATGGATGATGTTCCGCTCTATTATGTAAATCATATTGGCGGCTTTGTATCGGTGTTTAACGAGGATGCCATTAAAAACTCAACGTTAATAAAAGGAGGATTTCCGGCACGGTACGGTGGTCGCTTATCGTCTGTTCTCGATGTACGCATGAATGACGGAAGCCTGAAAAAATGGGGCGGCGCCATTACTTTGGGATTAATAAGCTCAAAACTCCATGTTGAAGGCCCATTGATTAAAGATAAATCGTCTATAATGATAAGCGGACGCCGTAGCATTTACGATTTGCTTATGAAACCCATTTCGGAATCGGCTACAGGTGGCAGCAACTCTATTGCGTTGCCTTTTTACGATTTAAACCTAAAAGCAAACTATATTTTCTCAGATCGCGATCGGATTTACCTCAGTGCGTATACCGGAAGAGATCAATTTATTTCGCATATGAAAGGAGAATCAGACCATACAGACCTGTCCTACAAAATGGAATCTAATAACGAAATAAAATGGGGAAACAGCCTGGGAGCACTGCGCTGGAATCATGTTTTTAATAAAAATGTTTTTCTAAATACCATACTGGCATATACCCACTATGGATACAGTAAGAATGATGAAACACAAAATGTGAATACCGACTTAAATCGGGAAATGGACTATTTACAAACCAAATTCTACTCCGGTATAGACGATATTATGCTCAAAGCTGATTTTGAATTAGGATTTTTTCAAAATCATAACATAAAAGTTGGAGGCAAAACGGTATTGCACGCTTTTCAGCCCGGCAGTCAATCGCATAAGCATAATATTGATACCCTGGCAATGCCATATGAGCTTTATGGAGGAAGCTATCCTCAGCCGGTAGATACAACAACAGAAATAACGCCATTTAAGGCATACGAGTCGGCATTATATATTGAAGACGAAATACAAATTACAGAAAAATGGAGTGTTAATGCCGGATTACGTTTTTCATCATACCTGTTTAATAAAAATTCGTTTTTTGCATTTGAGCCGCGTTTAAAAACACACATAGAAATTGGGCAGCACGCCGCTATTTCGGCATCTGCCACGTATATGCAACAATATTTGCACATGTTGATCAATAGTTCGGGAGGCAATATAGCCGATACCTGGTTACCGTCGATGAAAGGCGTACCTCCGGAGAGTGCTACGCAATATACGTTGGGCTATTCAAAAAGCATTCCTTCGTTAGATGTAACATTCAATATATCATCGTATTATAAACATATGAAGAACCTGATTGCATACGGTTCAGGAAAAGAACTAAATACACTTACCACAGACATTCGCGACAAGATTGTTACAGGTGGCAAAGGCGAATCGTACGGAATGGAATTTATGGTGCAAAAACAAGCAGGCGATTTTAGCGGCTGGCTATCGTATACATTATCGAAAACAACAAGGCAATTTGCCGATATCGAAGATGGACGCATTTTTCCATATAAATACGACCGCCGACACAACCTAAACGTAACGGGAAGTTACCAGCTAAACAAGAAAATAACCTTTTCGGCAAGTTGGGTACTGTACTCCGGCGGATATACCACAGTAGGCCTCATGAAATACCCTGCTGTAGGGCTGGCCGGCGATGGTGGTCAAACAGACAATCCGCAACACTGGATAAGCGAATACCATTCATATTTCATATACGATTTTTTCACTCGATCTACAAACGAAGCCATGTTGGCAGAACAACGTAATAATTATGAACTCCCCTACTACCACCGCTTAGACGTAAGTGCACACTTTACAAAGCAGAAAAAGCGCGGAACCCGAATATGGGTACTAGGCGTTTACAATACCTATAACAAAATGAATCCCTATTACGTTTTTTATGAAGATAATAAACTGAAAAAATTTGTATTATTTGGGGCTGTACCGTTTGTAAGTTATCAGTTTAAATTTTAGATCCATGGGAAGTATAAAGCTTAAAAATCCTTACGTTAACAACACAAGGTAGCAAGTATGAGGAGATTATAGTTTCAATTATGCAGGGGGCGCTTCCAAATTGGTGTTATTAAACTCCACAAACATTTAAACATAAAAAAGGCACAATGCATGAGCAACACCAATTTGACTGCATGCATTGCGCCCAAACAAAAATCCAAAGAGTTAAAATTTTATGAATTTTTACAAAATATTATCAATTTTCAATTTTGTAGTACTTATTGCAACAAGTTGTGTTCAGGAAATGGAAGTAGATGAAATACCCGTAGAGCCGGCGCTGGTGGTAAATTCGATCATAATGCCCGATAGTGCTTTTACCTGTCGTGTTTCGCAGGTTGTGCCTATTACTGCCACATCATTTCCACCTGTAACC
>JAQICA010000046.1 GCA_027858775.1 Salinivirgaceae bacterium
CATACAGTTGCTAAAATCAATGAAATAAAATAATACTTTTTCATGCATCTATTTTTTACAAAGTTGTGTTTTTTAAAAATACCAGAACTCTGGTTCCAGTCGCACTGTCCCTCTCCCCCAAATCTATAATTTTAAATGAAATTTGCCTTTCATTTTGTTCGTTGTAGTGCCTGATTAATTTGCGTACAATGTTCAGCCCCTTCCCAGTTGAATGAATGGCATATTCCTTTGCTTTTTGTCGGCCAATGCCGTTGTCTTCAACGGTTATGGTAATTCCCTCTCTCTCTTTAACGACTCGTATCCATAGGTTACCCGGAGTATCTTTGTGCATCAGTCCATGTTTGATGGCATTTTCAGCAAAAATCTGGATCAACAATTTTGGTATTTCGACCCCCTGATCTATAATCACATCAACTTCAATACTAAAATTAAATTTTTCTTTGAACCGAAATTTCTCAAGTTCAAGATACGACTGTACAAATTGCAACTCCTCTCTTAATGTTCGCGAAAGCAACTCGTTGTCGTTAATGGTGCTACGAATTAAGGAAGATAATTTGAGCAGGTAATTGTAGGCCGTTTGCCTGTCTTCCTTCATTATGAGACTTTCGATTCCGTTAATAGCATTAAAGGTAAAATGCGGATCCATTTGACTCTTAATGGTATTAAGGCTCATGTTCAACATGCGGTTACGGTTTTCCATGCGTTCCTGTTGCTGCACAGCTCTACGCCGCACATACATGAAGGTGAACCAAACGAGCAAGCCGGAAAGGAACAGGATACCCCCTATTTTAACCGTTATTCGTTGATACCAGGCCGGAACAATCTGAAACTGCCAAGTTGCGGGTTTTTCTGACCAAACTCCATCCTCGTTTGCAGCCAAAACTTCAAAAGTGTATTTTCCGGGGTTGAGGTTGGAAAAAACCGCCTCGCGTTGGCTAATCGGATCGCTCCAGTTTTTATTGTAGCCCAACAATCGGTATTTGTATGTGACGTAGCCCGGTGCAGAATAACTTAACCCGGCAAACTCAAACTTATATCCGTTCTGGTTGTGTGTGAACTTGTGCAAAGTATCGGGTATGGTATGCCAGTTTAGATTGTCGCCTAACAGACTTATCTTTTTGATTACAGCTGGTGGTGAATATGTGTTGAACCGGATTTTCGACGGATCGAGTTTGATAACACGGTCGATGGTGGGTATCCAAAACATGCCTTTGGAATCGTGTAACGTACCGTTTTGGCCACATTCGCGGCCTGTAAAACCATTCTCTCGGTCGTAATATTTCACCCGTATGGTTCCGTTATTGTAAAAATCGGGGAGATAAATCAATGGCAGTCCATGTGTAGTGCCCAGCATGAGCCAAGTGGTATCAATGGGTTCCATTAAGGTAATGTAACGGTTCAAATGCGGGTGATCGATTTGAAATATTGTATCGTAATTGTAAAACCAAATTCCCTGGTCGGTTCCCAGCCATAAGTTGCCCCGGTAGTCTTTCTCCATGGTAAAAATACGCCATGTCATTGTATCCGGAATGTTTGGATAGTTCTGAAACTCTCCATCGACATATCGTGTAATTCCACGATGACCGAGACAAAC
Organism: Salinivirgaceae bacterium; assembly: GCA_027858775.1. Classification (GTDB taxonomy): domain Bacteria; phylum Bacteroidota; class Bacteroidia; order Bacteroidales; family Salinivirgaceae; genus Salinivirga. The sequence goes on from JAQICA010000046.1 coordinate 1,595, forward strand.
ATTATTGTCACGATCGTAGCAAATATCGAGGATATTCCGGGTAAATGGCGAATTTTCACCTTCATATGCAATTTCCTCCTTATTGCTTTCTCTTATAAACAGCTGATTTCTTGAACAGCCGGAAAAAAATCGGTCGTTTATGGAATCGTAAAATGTCACCAATGGACTGGAAACCTGATGTTTGAATAGTAGTTTAGGAGTGTTGTTCTTACGAAAAACTATTGGACTTCGTGTCCAGTTCAATATCATTTTTTCAGGTCCTGATTTCGGAGTGTTAAAATAGAACGACCTGAAATCGTTATTCTTTGTGAATTTGTCTTCGTAATGAACAAATTCCCGGTTCTGCAAAATATACAACCCATTCCCATATGTGGCAAACCAATACTTCCCGGTTGGCCATTCTTTAATGTCCCACACATATCCGGGCAGGTTGCTGTTTTGTTTAGTATATTCCATAAATGCCTGTTGGTGGAAGCAGTATAATCCATCCTCGTCGGCAACCCAAAGGTTCCCTTCACGGTCGATTTCGGCATCGCGGAAAAAATTGAATTTTTTTTTGATGGGAAAAACCATTTCTCCCTGTAAAAAAGCAAAAGAGTCGTTGCGATATATAAAAACCTGATTTGATGCCTCTCCTAAAATGCCGTATCCACCATAAGGTTGACTCAAAATATTCCAACTAGTGTCTAAAACACCCATTTTTAAATAAGATTGTTTTATTACGGTATCTCTTGCAACATAGTAGTAAGAGGTATCATTTAGAAAATATACGTGATGAGACGCCCATAACGAATCAATTAAAATTGTATCACCATCTTTTGCTCCATACAATCCATCCAAACCTTTTGCAATCAGTGAAAATTTACTATTTGGGCTTGCCTTATAGGTTCTGAAATTGTCTTTTTGTTTATGATATTTTCTATGATGAAATAGAAAAAAATCTTTACGAGTTCTCAGAAGGAGCTCATTTCTATTGTTTAGGTAAGCTTCAAAAAGAGAAACCCTATTACCAGAGGCAATCGGATATGGCTTTATAGAATGCCCATCCCAAACCGACACGCCCTGATAACCGACAAAATAGATAATCGAATCGGTTGCTAAAATTTGATTTACTTCGTTCGAAACCAAACCATCTTTGGTCGTAAAGGTTTCGAACTCCTGCCCATCGAACCGGGCTACACCCCCTTTGGTACCTACCCATATAAACCCGGCACTGTCCTGCGCCACACACTGCACCTGGCTTTGGGGAAGGCCGTCGTAAATTGTATATAGTTTATGTGTTAGCTCCTGGCCTGATACACAAACTGAGAAAAGTAATATATACAGTAAAAGGTAATATCGCATGCCTAAAGATAAAAAATAAACAAGTAGCGAGACAAATGAAAAAAATAATTATGCAATAATTTTCTATAGTCCCGCAGCTTCAATATTTATACAACCTTATGGACAGGATCTAAATAGGAAGTCATGCGATAACTTGGGAATTGCACAGAATAAATTGCAAAAAGTGAATTAATACCACTATTAATCCGCACTATTCATAAAAGATTTGACTTATAAATACTAATAAGGAAAAACCCGATTTAGATGAGCCCAATTTTCGGTAACAAAATTGAATGTGAATATTTATCGCTATCGCAGACAGGAAAAATTCAATGAATTTTTCGGATTAACATGAGGCACCAATTGCATGAACACTATTGGTAGTTTTGAATCAAAGGAAACATTCTGAAAAACGAGTTCTGAATTACCTGGCTTTCAATTTCTACCGTACATTTGAAAAATACAAAAAGGGTTTGCACCATTTGGCGCAAACCCTCTTTTTTTATATTAGCGGTTCTCTTATTACTCTACAATTAATTGCTCTGTAATATTTTGCTTTCCGCTTGTAAGTCGAACCACATACACCCCTTTTGGGAATGTAGATACATCGATTGTTTTTTGTTCTATCACTTGTGTTTCTAGCATTCGTTTACCCGAAACGTTATATATTTCGATAATGGAAACGGCATCAACAGCTACCTGCAACTCGGTTTGCACCGGATTTGGGTAGAGCGAATATCCAAACGGAACGCTTTCCATACCATTTAACCTAATTTCAACTGAAAGGTCTTCTCCCCCTACTGTTATGCTTTCATTATAAGACTGATACCCATCTTTGGTTACAACTACATCATAGATTCCATTCTGAAGATTAACGCTGGCAAGACCGTCGGCATCGGTTATTAGCTGAGCATCATCAACAGTTACTTCAGCACCTTCAATGGCAACACTATTTTCATCAAGAATAGTAAACGATACGGTATAGGTTGGCTCTGGAGCGTCAATATATACGGTTATGTCCTCGCCATTTACTACTACGTCATCAATGTATTCTGATTGTCCCTCAATCGAAACAACATATTGGTATGTGCCATCAGATAGGTCAATATAAGCTTCTCCAGCCTCATTGGTCGTCAGTTCCTGACCATGAATGGTTATAGTGGCATTTTCTACAAATACACCGCCCTGGCTCACAACGAAAGTTACTGTATTGCGGGTTTCAATGAGTGTGATATTGACAGGTTCGTCGCTGTCGGTAACCGTAACGCTACCTGTGTACTCGTCATAGCCAGCTTTGGTAATGGTATAATCGTACGAACCGTTGATTAAATCCACAGTCGCAACGCCTGAACCATCAGTAGTCAGTTCGTTTCCATCGATGGAAATTGAAGCGTTTTCTACTGCGGCACTGACCTCATCTACTACTGTAAAGGTAACGGTGTAAGTTGGAATTACCTCCCAAATGGCATAAAACGTTACATCTTCGGCTGGCATGGTAAATGCAGCTCCTTCAAGGTAAGCTGTTCCAGTTCCATCGGCGGCGGTATTCCATCCTGCAAAAGCATAACCGGCAAAAGCCAAGGTTCCCTGACCAAGAACGGTTACTTCGTCACCGACATTGTAATTCGAAGCATCAACAGGGACATCACCCGAACCACCATTGGCATCGTACGCAATGGTATAGTCAATGGCTTCCCAAATGGCATAAAGCGTTAAATCTTCAGCAGATATGTTAAAGGTTGCTCCTTCGGAGTAAGTTGT
>JAQICA010000064.1 GCA_027858775.1 Salinivirgaceae bacterium
TTTTTTCATAAATACTTTTTTTAAAGGTGAAAAAATAATTATTTTATAATTAGTCGTTTTATTTTCTTCTTATGCCGGGTCAGAATATAAGCATTCATCGTGCATGTAAGTTTTGAGATATGTTGAACATGATGAATGACTCATTCAAATTTATTTATTTGAATGAGGCAAAATTAAGGGAAGGTGTACTAAGAATAAAATTAAAGAGGGGGTAAAAATTCTTTAATTAGGGGGTAAGTTTTCGGAATTATCTATGTTATAATGTGCAGGAGCAACACCAAATCTTTGTTTGAAGCATTTTCTAAAATAACGTGGGTCGTTAATCCCAGCTATAGAAGCCACCTCTGAAACTTTTAATTGATGTTGCAACAAAAGTTGAGCAGCACGTTTTAATCTTACTTCGCGAATGAATTCTGCCAGAGTAACATGAGCCAGAGAGTCGATTTTAGAGAATAATTGGTGGCGGGTCATTTCCATTTTTTCACAAAATAGTTCAACACCAAAATTTCTGTCTTTCATATTCTCTTCTACTACTCTCACTGCTTTTTGCAAAAACATAGCATCAATAGGTTCAATTTCCAAATTGCTTGGTTGAATCAAATTGCGGTTTTTGTTTCTTTTTAGTACTGCATTGGTAATTGATGAAAGTATGGTGCTTCTGAACTGTTTGTAGCGGTATCCGTAAAATAATACTAATCCCACAATTACAAAGAAATAAAGAATCAAAGCCCATGCAGACAGCCACCATGGACAGCCAATTACTATTTTAATTGATTTTACCTGATGATTCCACACACCATCTTCGTTGGCCGCCATTACCGAAAAAGTATAAGTGCCCCAAGGTACATCAAAATACTCGGCGGTTTGATTAGTTCCTGCCTTTTGCCAACTATCATCGTATCCAACTAACCTGAATTTAATACGATTCATCTTTGAATTAGTGAAACATAAAGCGGCCAATTGAAATGAGAAGGTATTTTGCTTATGAGTTAATCGAATTTCGTCAGCATATTCGATGGCTTGCTTCAAGGGTGATGAAGAAGAAATTGCAACGTCATTATCATTTATTTTAAAATTCACTATCAGTGCTTTCGGCAATACCCAATTCTCCTTGATACTGTCGGGCTGAAACCAAACAACACCTCTTTTTGATCCAAAATACATATTTCCATTTCTGTCTTTGGCAAAAGCCCTTGGTAAGAATTCAGCATCGGGCAAACCATCTTTTGAATCGTAATTCTTAATTGATTTAAGGTCATTTGAAATGGAAGATATGCCATGTCGCGTACTCACCCAAATCCGATTATGCTTATCAGACCCTATACTAAAAATATAGTCGTCTGCTAATCCGTCTTTTAGTGAAATATTCTTAAATGCACTTGTTTTTATGTCGAAACAGTTTAATCCGGCTTGCGTACCCATCCAAACATGCCCTTTGTAATCGGCAAACATACAATAAACAAAATTATTTGAAATACTTTGTTTATTATCATTGTCGTGCATCAAGTTGTAGAATTTTGTTGAGCCTCTTAAACGCCTGCTTACTCCACCACCCCAGGTACCTACCCAAAAATCACCATTGGAATGCTTCAAAATGCAGGTAGGAAAATGTGAATTTGAAATTCCATTATCTCCTCCACGGTTCAATACGTTCTCGATGTTCCAATTGCCATATTTTAAATTCGGACGGATTTGGTAAACTGAAGAATTTCCAGAAACCCAGATTTCTGAAGAATCATCTGAATAAAAGGAAACAACTCCATTATTTACAGTAAGTGCTCTTTGATTTTTCTCTATTATTACGGAGGAAATCCGACCATTTTTCTTGTCATACAGTTTTAATATACCTGATTCGGCGCTTCCAATTAATAGTTTTTCTTGAGGAAGAACATCGATTATGTTATAAGAGTAACTTAGCGGCAGTTCATTATATTTATAAGTGTTTGAGCTTAAATCATATTCAAAAAACTTATTTGAGGTTACAAAATACAAGTTATCCGATGCTATATCTGCGGCTATTGAGGTAGTGTATTCACTCGAAAAAGGCAAATTGGCAGAAAATTGATGGAATTTCCTTCGAAAAGAGCTGATTTTACCTAGTAACCCATTTTCTGTTCCAATCCATACGTTTTGATTACGGTCTATTAATAGAGCCGAAATAGTTAAATATTCTTTTTCTCTATTACTTTCAACACTCGATTTTAAATTGGCATTCTTGAAATAATGTAACCGATTATAACTTGAAACATACACTTCTCCTTTAGCATTTACTTCGATTTGTTGAATATATTTTATGTTCCCCTTTTCAATAACAGTAGAAAACCGATCCTTTTTAATGTCATATTCTATCAAGCCATCGTTAAAAGCTGCAATCCAAAGAAATCCAGGCTTTACTTCCTTTACGCAAAAGAAATTCATTTTGGCATATAGTGTACCTTCTCCTATTCTCTTGAATTGTTTCGAAACAGGATCGAACAAATGCAATCCGCCACCCCAGGTTGCAATCCAGTATTTTCCTTTTCCATTTGGATAAACATGAAGAATGCTATTTGATCTAAGGCCTTTTGAGGAATTTGGATTTGATAAAAACGATAGAAATTTTCCGGTTTTTAGATTGAGAAAATTTAAACCTCCGCCATCTGTTCCTACCCAAAAATTACCTTTTCCATCCGGGCAAATGGTTTCAACTTCATCAAAACTAATGGAAGACGGATTCTCTTTTTTGTGCAAATACCGCGTGAAAGATTCTGTATCCTTGTGAAAATGGTTTAACCCTCCACCTTTTGTACCAATCAATAAATCACCCCGGGCATCCTCAACGATTGTGCGAACATTATTACTTCCAATGCTTTTGGGGTTTAATGGGTCAAACCTGTAAACCTTCAACTCATTGCCATCGTAACGAAATAACCCGGACTCCTTACCAATCCATATAAATCCCGACTTATCCTGAAAGATACAATTCACCCTTCCTGTAAAGTCTTTCGATTCACGAAATTGAACAGGATAAATAGGTTTAATCTGCGATTGTACAACTATTGAAATACAGAAATACAGAAGGATAAAAGCTTTTCTTTTCAAAGTGACTTAAATTTTTGAGGTAGACGAAAGGCAAAGATACAAGATTTTTTTTTAAAGAACGATACAATAATTACTCACTATCAAGGGTGTACGACAAAATCCCCCTTTTAAAATAAGGTTATACATTTGTGAATCAACTAAAAGCACAATAAGTATAACCTTAAAATCAAAAGAGTATGGCTGCAAATTTAGAAGAAATATTCGATGTGTATGAACATGAATTTGTACAGTTATCAAAAAGCAGTGCCTCAACGCAATGAGCAAAAAGTGACAGACCAAATACTCCTGAAAAAATCCTTACGCAAAAATTGAATTTCATAATAGTGAAAATTGATATGTTTTTTTACCTCATACACCTAAACCCGAGCGTACCAGCCCTGTCCATGCTGGGAGACATTAAAGAATACTTACAATGAAAATCGAGTGGTTGTTTGCCTCCCGGAGATGTGCCAGCGTTTGTACCCCCAGAAAAATACCACCTTGATGTTTTCAGTTGCCAGGTTTCGCAGCCTCCACGCAGGGTTACAAAGCGGTTGTTACCATCAAAGCGTTCGCTCTCGTTCCATTCCCACACTTTATTAAAAATAAATTGGTCGCCCTGAGTTTCAGCAGCAGCCTGCCATTCCCATTCGGTAGGCAAGCGCATCCCTGCCCATTGGGCATAAGCACGAGCATCTTCAAGTGAAACGTAAACAACTGGATTATTTTTAATCGAATCGGGACAAATCACCCCTCTCCAATGTTTCAAATAACTAGAGGCATCTGCAGGTTTATATCCCGATTGCTTCATGAAAGTTTCGTATTCGCCATTCGTAACAACATTGGCCATAATACTATAATCAGGCAATGTTTCTGAATGGTGGTGAATTATTTTTCGCAAACCACCTTCTTCAATGTATTTATAATCGCGATTGGTTGCCGCATCCATATCGGGGTAACATTCGTGTTCTCGTTGATTATGCTTAACTATAAAATCATAGGAAGCCCCTGATATTTTCAGCATATTCGACTTAATTAATGGGTTGAATCCCTTTTCAATAGCAGCAGGTTTTTTTGCTTCTTTTAGTGAAAGCATATTAAAATAAGAATCGTCGGCAGGTAGTGGTTTGGCTTGTTCTGCTTTTTGAGTATTTAACAAAGCGAGAACTTCGGCCGAAGGGGCATTTTTCAAGCCCAACACACAGCTCAACCTATCGATTGAAAGCGATATTTTGCCATTACTAGCAACAACTTCCTCTCCTGTCCATATATCATAGTAATGAGAAAAACGATTATCCGCTTCAAATTCAATCGTTGCATTATTCATTGGTTTCGTTGCCACGAGATTCCAAATCCGCATATCGTTATTTTCCCAACTCGAAGAACTCACATCTGAATTATTTGTCCTCAAATAAGGTTTCCATGTGTCGGAAGTATACAAATAATTAAATTGCTGATAAATGGCATTCATGTGCCGCAGTGTTTGCCGATCTTTGGCATTCCATTTTATGGTCATTCCAAAAACATTTTCCCAAACGATCAATCCTTGTCCATTCATCCACGAAAGTGCCATATCATTTTGGCGAGTTGTGCCCCAACGGTTTATCCGCCATTGGATATGCTCGGGAACAATCCATTTGGTATGGTAAACCCCCTGATTATTATATGGCCTTAATGTTTGTCCCCACGATGAAGTTACAGGGTTATTGCCCTGTACGCATTGCAAAAGCGGATGAACTTCGGTGCCAATGGTTGCTCCGAGCTTTACTTTATCGAATTGCTGTTGGAACTCCCCTGCATCGGTACCCACATCCATAAAAAGACCGTCGGCATCGGTTTCTTTTATAAGGTTGGCAAATTGTTTGGTTATGATGGTGTCGGAACGGCGGGTGTCCAAATCCCAGCTATTGTAACAATATATCACCTTCACACCATTGTTGTGGAACTCTTTTACCACTTCTGCCAATGCTTTGATTCCGCCGGGCATTTTTGCGAACATATCAATCTGGTTCGCATTGTCAATTCCCATGTTGGGGTAATTTTGCCAAAGTAGTATCGACTGCAGTCCACCAAATTCTCGCTCCATCATGTCGCAGTATTCCTGCACTTTGTAGCGACTTTGTTTGTAATCCCAAAAATCGTTGTCCCAAACATAAACAAAGCCGGTGATAAAGTTTTTTTGCACCCAGTCCATTTCTGGACGTTTGTAAATATGCTTGTCAATGGCTTTCGACTGAGTTTCAAACTTCATTGCCAGCTGATCGTAACGAACTTTTCGGGCAACAGAATATGGGACTGAAAATGTAAGATTCCGTATATAAACCTTGCTTGAATCTAACGCTTCAATAACCATAAGGGGTGTTACTGACATTTTCTTTGCATCGAATTCGGGTACGGCAACCTCTTTGTTGAATGACGACATGCCTGCAGCAAATTCAAAAGTTTCCGTAGTAGTAATGGTTTTGCGAACCGGGTTGCCAATTTCCTCGCCTTTGTTTTTAAGTTGAAACAATACGGTGATTTTGGCTTTTCCGAATTTAGTATCAAACCTCCCTGTTATTCTAATTTTTTCGGCAGGTTGAAGGTTCATCGGAAAACCGGCTTTATTCATATACACTTCCGATTTTTGCCCTTTCTTTAAAGGTATCTCTACGAAGAATGCAGAGGTATCGTTAATATGTTCGCGTGTAAACGTTTGGTATTCCTTTAGTTTGTTATACCAAGCGTTCCAGTCTTCACCAGGTTTTGGAGGTGCAATAATCGACTCGTTGTGTTCGAACGCATCGGAATACTTCCATTTAGCAACTCCATCCCAAGGACTGAATCCAAAGTTAAATTGAGAAAATGGAAATGTTAGGTATTCCTGCTTTTGCACGCAGGCGGTATTACCCATCAATAAGACAATTGCGATTAGAAAAATTGATTTGAATGACTTTGATTTCATTTTTTATTAATTGATTTTTTTATTTTAAATACTACATATCCATCACACATCGGAAACCTATGGTTTTAATCCCTAAATTTTTAACTATGATCAACTAAGTAAGATCTATTCTTTCACACACCTGAATCCCAATGTGCCAGCTCTGTCAAAACCGGTTTTCATTAAAAAGTAAATACTATGAGAGTCGTACGCTTGAGTCCCGCCTGATTTTTTTGAACGAACGGCACCCGGAAAATACCAGCGTGAAGTTGGCAAAACCCAGCTTTCACAGCCGCCACGAAGCGTTACAAACTTGTTATGCCCGTCAAAGCGTTCGCTTTCATTCCATTCAAAAACTTCGTTGAAAATAAAATCCTTTTCATATTGCTGAGCGGCTACCTGCCATTCCCATTCGGTAGGTAAGCGCATGCCTGCCCAGCGTGCATAAGCACGGGCATCATCAAGTGTTACGTTTGCAACAGGTTTATTTAATAAAGAATCCGGACAAACAGTACCGTTCCAATGCTTCAGGTAATTCACCTTATCGGTAGGTTGGTATTTGCTAGCTTTTATAAATTGTTGATATTGGGCATTTGTTACAGCCCTGGGCATAATTTGAAATGCGGGTAGTTCTGCTTTAGTATTGTGAATAATTATTCCTTTTTCTATCCTGTTTTCATAGTTATCTTTAGCTCCCATATCTGGAAAACAAGATGATTCGCGCTTAAAGTGTTTAGTTACCAGATTGTAGCTCCCCCCTTTAACGGCCAATAAATTAGTTGGTAATGGTACTGTGGTTACGATAGCTTTTGGAGCCGGTTTCGCAGTAGTTGTAAGGATAAATTCGGTATGCTTATCAACCAATGGAAGCACCGAAGCTGTTTCCTTTTTCTGCCTGGCAAGCAAATTCTGAAGGGCAATAGATGGCGTATTTTTTATACCCAGCACACAGGAAAAACGACTGAGCGGAACGGTTACCTTTCCATTTTTCACAGTCACTTGTTCACCTGTCCACACATCGAAATAAGTCATGGTTTTATCTTCAATTGTCAGGTCGAAGGAACTTACCGCATTTTCCTTATCAGAAATAATATTCCAGATTCGGGCATTTCCAACTTCCCACGATGAAGCATGAATTTGTTCGTTGCCGGTTGGTAGGTAGGGTTTCCATGAGTCGGATATGTACAATGAGCCAAATTGCTGGTAAATGGCGTTTATTTTCCTTAGCGTTTGTCGGTCTTTCGCATTCCAGGTATTCATGTGTCCGAAAATGTTTTCCCACACCAGAACGCCTTGCCCATTTATCCAACTGTATGCCATGTCGTTTTGGCGGTCGGTTTCCCAACGCGCAATAATCCACTGCAAATGCTCTGGGATAAGCCATTTTACTCTCGAAATGCCATTGTTATTGTAGGGAGTGAGAGTTTGCCCCCACGATGTTGTGATGGCGTTGTAACCCTGTATGTTTTGCAACGTTGGGTGATGTTCGGTACCAATGCTCAGCCCTTTTTTAGCTTTATCGAGTTCTTTTTGAAAGTTGTCTCCATCAAACCAGGTATCGAAAAATAGACCATCGGCATCTGTCTTTTTTATTACTTCAGCCCAATGTTTATCGTCAGGAATTGGGCTTCTTTTTGTATCTATCTCCCATGGCATAAACGGAAAATAAACTTTCACGTTGTTTTTATGGAACACCGATATCACATCGCGTAAGCCCTTTATTCCTCCCCCAGGAATCGCATCTATGGTTTCCCAGATATTCTTGTCGTCGATACCGATGTTTGGATAACCAATCCAGATTAAAATTGACTGGAAACCACCAAACTCGCGTTTCATTTTATCGCAATATTTCTGGATGGTAAACACTTTCTTCTCAGCATCCCAAAAATCATTATCCCATAAATAGACAAAACCGGAAATAAAATTAGTTTTTGTCCATTGCATTTCGGGGCGGTTGTACAGTTGCTTATCTACACCCATAATTTCCGGATAGAAATTTTTGCGCAATTCATTGTAAACTTTCAAATTTTCCGGGGTGGAAGGAATAGACAAGGTTAGTCCGGTAACATCAATTTTTGTTGAAGTAGAGTCTTGGTTATGAAAAGAAATAACTGGTTGAACCACGATATCTTTTGTGTCGAAATCAGGAATAGTTATTTCGCTGTGCAATGAAGTAGCTTTATCTGTTAGCGTTATATCTTTAACCTGTTGCTGTTTAACGGTTGCATAACTTAGCTCGAGCCCCTTTTTAATATAAATTAGGGTAATTGAAAATTGAGAAAGCCCTTTTTCGTTTTTCGCCGAACCTTCAAAAATGATCTTGTCGTTAGGCTTAAGGCTTATCTGTTGTAAAACGCGTTTATAATACAACTGAACCTTTTCTTTCTTTTTAAGGTTTAATTCCAAATAAACAGAAGATGTATCGTTTAGGTGGCTGCGGAGGTGAGATTGGTAGGCTTTCATCTTTCCGTACCATGCGTTCCAGTCTTCATTCATTGCAGGCGGAGCGATCACGGTTTCAGTTTCCACGATATCATTAAAGGGTTTGTATTTCCACACCATGGGAGGAGCCCAGTCGGTACGCACAACAAATTGTGAAAACGGGAATGTGAGAAATTCATGTTTCTGAGTAAAAGCAGGGTTACTCATAAACGCACAAAAAGCCAAAAGAATTAATGTTTTTTTCATTTTTTAAATTATTTAGTTAATATTTAGTTTTCAATTGATACCTTTATTTATAGCTGATGTAATCAGTTTTGCAGAATAGATTTTTAAAAGATTTACCTCATACACCTGAACCCAAGCGTCCCAGCCGGACGGCAAGTACTTTTTTGAATGACGACATCCCTGCACCAAATTCAAAAATTTCGGTGGTGGTAATGACTTTACGAACCGGATTGCCTATCTCTTCTCCTTTGTTTTTAAGTTGAAACAATACCGTGATGTTGGCTTTCCCGAATTTAGTATCGAACCGACCTATTACCTGAATTTTTTCGGCAGACTGAAGATTCATTGGAAAACCCATTTTGTTCATAGTAATCCTACTTCTGGGTAAAAGCGTTATTGCTCATAAACAGGGCAAAAGCGATTAGCAGAAATGATTTGAATGATACTGATTTCATTTTATATTTGATTTTTTTTAATACTGCATATCCACAGCACAGCGGAAACCAATTGTTTTAATCCTATCCAAACCCGGCCACATAAGCATATATTTGGCTGATAGTTTTGTGGGTTGTGGTCCGCTGGGTGCATAGAACAATGGACCTTTAACAAACCAGTCGCCCGGCCCTCCTTTTAGCATTATAAAACGGGTACGGCCATCTGTGCGCTCACTTTCGTTCCATTCCCACACGCGGCGTTCGCCATAATTGGCTTTGCCCGACTCGATGGCATATTGCCATTCTTCTTTGGACGGGAGGCGTTTGCCAGCCCATTTTGCATAAGCCCGTGCATCGTCAATATCGACATATACCACGGCTTCGTTTTCTTTTCCAGCCGGCGGATTGCCGTTTACCCAATTTTTCAAGAAGTTTTCTTTGAAACGTGGTTTATAACCCGATTCTTTGAGAAATTGCTTGAACTGCGCATTGGTTACAGGAGTTGGATCAATGGCAAAAGCATTGAAATGAACGTTGGTTTTGGTATTTAACCCTCCTTTTGGTAAGAATTCTGAGTTTTGGTATGCTCCAGTTTCACGTTGTGGTACGGAATCCTTCAATAAATAATTAGTATCTGCAAAAGCAACCATTCCTCTTGGCAAATCGGCCGTCTTATATTTACGGGTTGGAACAATGGGTTTAAGCGTTACAGGAAGAGCGGGATATTCTGTTGATAGATTTTCTCGTGATTTAATTTCGGCCTGAACTAACAGAAATTTTTGAAAGACTTTGTCCACTTTTCCTGCAGGGTTGGAAATAAATCCTGCAATTCCTGTTGCATTAATCGACCCTTTTAAGGTAACTTTATGGTTTGCTGTGTTCACATTAATTTCTTTACCTGTGAACAAATCAAAATATCTGTTATTCGCCTTATGTTCAACCCTTATCAATTCTCCTTCAATGCTTTCTTTCAAATTATTAATAATAGTCCAAATCCGGATATCATCTTTTTCCCATAAATTAGCATACACTTCTTTTTGTAGCGTTTCTACCAACGGAGTCCAGTTCTCACTGTTAAAAACATCTGTGTACATGAGTAAAATTGGGCTTAGGCTTCTGAGAGTAGAACGGTCGCGTTGATTCCACCCGCGCCATATACCAAAAATATCTTCCCAAACAAGTATACCGGTTCCATTCATCCATGCCATTTGAAGTTCTGTGGCCACATCTTTGCGGCGACGATCAACAATATGAGTCATGTGTCTGCGCTCTATCCACTTACTGCGTAGAACAGAAGCGGGATGAATTTGATTTTTAAAACCATATTTCTCTAAGTCCCATTGCATGTGCTGCTTTTCGATAAATTCTCTCTTTTCGAGAGGCCATTCTCCAACCACAACAACTCCCTTTTTTACACGGTTAAGTTCATAATTGAGACCGTCGCCTCCATAAGCCCAGCAATTAAGAAAAACCCCATCGGCATCAACCTCTTTCACCAATTTGGCCATAGGAACGGGACCTCCGCTCGAATCAGATAGGGTGGGTATTGGTGAATTTGAAAAGCTGTAACCATCACCTTTCCAAGTGAATTTATAGTGGCGACCCTCATTTGGTTCCATTTCGTGTCTTATATTTTCGCCAAACGGAGGATTATTGTTTAATATAAACTTAATCCCATATTTGTGGAATTCTGAGGCAACCTTTTTTAAACCTTCAATTCCTCCAGGCATACCACGAAAAAAATCGTACTGATTGCGGTCATCAAATCCCACATTTGGTGAGAGTTGCCACATAATCACGTTGTCAATTCGTCCGTATTGGTGCGTATAGTAATCCACAAAACCTTTAATGTCGTACTTTCCCGTTTTGGGGTTATAAAATTTCGAATCGTGAATCAAGAAAAAAACTGACACATAACTCTTGGAAGTCCATAGAAACTCTTTCTTTCGATAGATACTGTCGTTAAAGGTTTTCAACTCGTATTTCCGCCATTCGTTCAAATCGGCACGCCATTGATCCCACTTCGCCGGATTTGCAGGAGGATTAAAAAATGCGCCGTTACGCTGCCAAACGGTGTCGGCAATGAGAGGTCGCTGTGCTGTGGCTGAAATGCTGATTAGCATGAGCCCTGCAACTAAAAGGGAGAGATAATTTCGGTTAATAAATTTTATGATATTATTGGTTTTTATAATTGTCATTTTTATAATGTTATTTATGTCTATAAATTGAATTAAACTTACGAATCCAAAACGGCTATTCCTCAAATTCCACTTTATCACTATTCTTACTCCCTATCAACGCTTTATTCTTCCCTACCTTTTGATTGTTTACAAGCACATTTCTCAACCGAATGTTTCTTGTATCGTCAAAATAAAATGCAGAACGGGCTTCTTCTTTGCCATACGTAACTAATATATCGTTCATGGTAATACCCTCAACATGGCGCACATAGAAAGCTGCGGCAGGTATTTTTAGTCCAAACGTGAGTCTATTTTCAGGATATGTTTTGAGGTCTTCAAACACCTCAACCGGAAAGGTTTTTAGCATTTTGGGAGAAACATTAATGTGATTATAAATACTTATATTGGAGAGATGAATGTCATGAGCAGGGCTTTCCTGCAAGCCTGCAATTACCGATGGCAAAATACTGCGAGTATGAGCAGTTACGTTACTAATGCTAATGTTTCGCATTACCGATGGTTTATTATCGGGTGTAAGAAAACGGCTGCCCACGCGTATAAATATTGGACTCAAAACATCGGTCATTACAATGTCGGAGAAACTGATATTTTCCATAAGTCCACCATCAACAGTCATAATTACGATACCCGTATTTACGCTAGTTGTTTTGTGATCTAGAACCACATCGGGAGTCATTTCCCAGTGGAAGTATTCGTTTTTAAGGTTGCGCTTAATCACACAGTTATTTACGGTAATATTTCGGAATCCGGTGCGCGAACCCGTTCCCAGTTTAATGCCATTACACATGGATGAAACCACACAGTTTGTAACTGTTATGTTTTCGCAAAAAGTATTGAGGTATTCGCTTTTAAAGCAAAGTGCATCGTCTTCCGACTCAATGATGCAATTCGCAATCGTTACGTCTTTTGAATCCACATCCATACCATCGCAATTCCAATTCACTTGACTATTCACATACAAACCATCAATAAAAACCTTTTCGCATTTCGATATTGAAATGGTTACCTGTGCTGAATTTAAAACAGTAATGTCTTTTAACTTAACATTGGTACATCCCACAAAAAAGATATTTTTCGGTTTCCCATCCTTATTCAAACCCAACTGAAATGCATCGCCTTCTCCAGCTCCTTTTATGGTTCCCTGCCCAATAATCCCAATGTTTTGGACATTATCGGCAATTACCAAAGCCTTCATGTATTTCACCCATTGTCCATCGTGGGTAATTGTGCCAAACTTTTTATGTGAAAGGATGTTGTGTTCGGGATAATCGGCAGGATTGTAGCTTCCCTGCAAAACGGCACCAGGCATTAAATGCAGGTAAACATTTGATTTCAGGAAAATGGTACCGGTATAAAACACGCCTGGCGGCACAATCACTTCGCCTCCTCCTCCTTCAAAACAGTTATCAATTGCAGATTGTATTGCTTCGGTATTGATCGTTTTGCCATCTGCCATTGCCTTAAAGTCTTTGATATTATAGGTTTGAGCTGAAAGACTCCACATTGAAACTAAAAAAGCAAATACTGATATTGCCGTGATTTTTTTCATAAGATATTGCTATTTAATATTTACGCATTAAATTCTGAGTAAGCATTCGTTCGGTATATTTTTCATGAAATCCTTTTACATCAATACTTGTGGCAATTATACAATTAGGGTCTTTGCTTTCATCCATAACCGTATACCCTTGGTCGTCGACTTTTACGTAGGTTTTGCGGGTATTGAACAGTTCGGGCCAAAGCAGCAAGCCAATAGCTACACTATCGTAAATAATTGGTTCTTTAATACTCCTTTCGTGGTTCGACAATGTCATAAGTGCCAATATCGAATTGGTTAAAGGTGAATTTCGGTAGCTCATCAACTTTATGATTTCTTCTTTAAGCAAAACATAAGTGGTTACATCAAGACCTACAAATTCAAACTTGGCATTTGAAGCCATAAACTTTTGTGAAGCCAAAATATCGGCTTTTACGTTCCACTCAGCACAGGGTATCGGACTGTTTCCATATCCTGTATAAAACGATCCGAACATAGAAACTACCCTTTTTGCAAGCTTAAGTGCATTAGGATCTTTATCCATCACATCGCCTAGGTTCGTAACAGGACCAATGGTAACAAGCGTTACTTCGTTGGGGTACTTTTTGAGCTGCTCAATGATGAAATCGGGAGCAGACTGCTTAATCGGTTTGACTTTATCAAAACCTTCGCCCCAATAAAATTGCTTAGTGTAAAAATGTTTTTTAGTAAATTCATCGTCGGTTTGTCTACCCTGCACCACCGGAATATCTTCACGACCTACTTCATATAAAAATCTACAAGCTACTTGTGCTCTTTTAGGAGTATTACCAAAGCCTACCACAACTCCCAACACTTCAAATTCGGGACTAGCCAGTATTAAGCCTAAGGCATTGGCATCGTCGAAATCATCGCCAATATCGAAGTCGAGTATTACTTTTTGCTTTTTTACAGCTTGTGCCTGCGTGTTGGTAAAACCAAGCATAGCTATAGAAAAAAAAAGACAGAATTTGATATATTTTTTCATTGTTATATGGTTAAAGATTACTTATTAAATACATTATTACTACATGTACCTTGCTAAAATCAAGAATACAACTCCAATAGCAAAAAGCACCATCATTAACGCGAGATAAACGTTAGATTTTTGAGGTGCCCCTTTAAATTCTTTCCAGATAAAAATACCCCACAAAGCGGCAATAATGGTAGCACCCTGTCCTAGTCCGTACGAAATAGCAAACCCAGCCTTGGCACCCCCCAAAATGTTCGTCATCATACCTGCACACCATATAATACCCCCAATAATTCCTGCCATGTGATTTTTAATGTTTCCACTAAAATAATCGCGGTATTTAACGGGAGCACCTTCAATGGGTTTGCGCATGATAAGCGTATTGAGAACCACATTGCTAAGCAAAACACCAACAATAAAAATAAACACAGCGGTGTAAGGAGACAATTGCCCTATTTGAATTTGCGTGAAATCTTCGGGCATGGTACGCGCCACGAAGCGATAGAAGAGGCTCATTAATAATCCACTTGAAATGGCAAGCAGAAGACCTCTGGTGGTTTTGCTATTTGCTTTTTCGGCCTTTGATTTATAGGCCATGGCATTAAAAAGAATAGAAATAACCACAAAAAACACCCCTGTGAAAATCCATACCGGATTACCCGATGGTGCACCAAAATAATTGATTATTACACCTAGAACAAGTGCAATACCAACCGTTACAGGGACCGCCACAGCCATTCCGGCCACTGCCACTGCCATTACCATTAAAATGTTTGAGATATTAAAAATAATACCGCCAACAATGCAATAAGCAATATTGGCCCACGAAGCATCGGCAAGGTTTTGAGGAAAACTTCCGACTGAATTAGGCAAATTGCCTAAGGTAAAGGCAAAAATAATTGCTGCGAACAACAAACCGAGATTATAATCCCAGTAGAAAAGTTCGAAACGCCAGCTTTTTGCTGCTATTTTCTGTGAGTTCACCCATGAACCCCAGCAAAGCATTGATAAAATGCTGAAAATAATCGCTGTTGTGTTTGATTCGATTAAGTACATAGTTTTGTTAGTTTATTAGTTTATTAGTTTTCAACCAGTTTTGGAGCAAATCGGGCCAAATATCGACCTCCAGATTTCGTTTTCGCATTCCAAAACCATGGCCACCAATATCGAAGGTGTGTATTTCAGATGGTACATTATTGGCTTGAAGTGCTTGGTAAAACAAGATGCTGTTTTGAGCTGGAACAACATTATCGTCGTTTGCAACAATTAAAAAAGTGGGAGGTGTATTTTTTGAAACCTGCAATTCGTTTGAATACAAGTTAACCATTTCTTCGGAAGGGTTTTTTCCAATCAGGTTCTGACGCGAGCCACCGTGCGTGATCTCTTTTTTCATTGAGATAACCGGATAAACGAGAATCATAAAATCGGGACGGGTTTTCTTTGTAAAATGAGTTCCAACAGTTGAAGCCAGATGGCCGCCTGCCGAGAAGCCGATAATACCAATTTTATGCTTGTTCAAGTTCCATTCTTTTGCGCCTTTGTGTATCATTCCTAAGGCTGTTTGAGCATCTTTTAATGGAATTTCATTGTGCCCATTTGGCATTCGGTAGTACAAAACAAAAGCCGAAATGCCCAGTTTATTGAACCATGCGGCAATCTCCGTCCCCTCTTTATCGGTTGAAACTCCCCAATAAGCTCCCCCCGGACAAATCAAAACCGCTGCACCAGTTGCAATTTCTTTAGGTGCAATGTAAGCGTATATGCGCGGTTTACTTATATCCCTCATAAAAGCGTACTTGTCTATCGACTCCTCAACTGAAATATTATTGCTTTCGGTTGGTCCATTTTTATACAGTGCAATCTCTTCTTGTGCTATAAGTGAATTGCTTACAACAATAAAACAAACGATAAATAAATATAGGCTCTTCATATTCAATTGATTAAATTAGATCTTTTTTTGAAATAAATTCATTCACTTCATTTCGATAATGATAAGATGGTATTGTATCGGCCTTGGTGCAGGCCAACCCGGCAGCAGCATTAGCAAACCGGCAAGCTTCGGCTATCGTTTTTTCTTCGAGCATACCTACAGCAAAAGCGGCATTAAATGAATCTCCGGCACCGGTTGAGTCTACAATATCCTGAAACCGAAATGCTTCGACAGAGGAAAACCCATTTTCGTTCAATACCAAACAGCCTTTTTCTCCCTGAGTTACAATCACATTTTTGCAGCCCAATACACATAGTTTTTGCGCAGCCTCTTCATCGGTAATTGCCCGATTTTGATCTACGCCACTACATATCCGGGCCTCGGTTTCGTTTGGAGTAATAAAGTCGATAAATGAAAGGTCGTGGTTGGAAAGATTAGCGGCTGGTGCAGGATTCAGTATAACGATTGCACCCTTTGCTTTGGCAACTTTGGCTGCATACAAAGCCGATTCAACAGGTATTTCCAACTGAATCAGCACAATATCGCCGGGAATAATATCCGTTGTAAGTGCATCGATGGCAACAGGTGTCAAATCTAAATTAGCAGCAATATCAATCGTAATTACATTGTGCCCGTCGTTTGAACAAACAATAAAACCAGCGCCGGTAGGCCGCTTGTCGGAGAATCGGACATTGGTGGTATCTACTTTTTCAGCTTTGCATAGGTCGACAAACGAATGACCGTAACTGTCGTTGCCCACAAAACCAACGAAGGAGGTTGGCGCCCCCAACCGCGCAGCCTGAACAGCTTGATTAGAGCCTTTTCCACCATGCGTTTGATGAAAATTACGGGCAACCAACGTTTCGCCCTGAAGCGGAATACGGTCGGTATCCATTACCAAAGCCACCAGATAACTTCCGATCACTATAACTCTGTTTTTTTTCATTGTTGATATACGTTTAGTTGTTGATTGATTTTGCTGATATATTATTCAATAAGTAGTTGAAGCACCTTGTGTACGGTTTAAAATATCGATGCCACTGCTTGTCCCAACTAATACGGCTCCAGCATCAAATAAACGCACCATTTTCTCAAACGAATTGATTTTGCCCGATGCTTTTACTTTGCAATTGCTGCTAACCGACCGGTACAAAATAGCAATGTCTTCAGGAGTGGCAGGTATTCCGAAAGGACCACCACCACTTGAATTCTTGATCCAAGATAATCCGGCTTCGTCAATCAATTGGGCAATTTTAATTTTTTCAGCTTCAGTTTTTAACATCCCGAATTCCAACATGGGTTTTATTGCCATACCTTCGGCAACTTCTTTCAACAACACTGCTTCATTTCGGAACTCATCGTACATTTCGGACAAAAAGCACACAATTCGGCATGTTTCACCATGTCAGTGCGGGTGGCAGCCGGGCTGATACTCGTGAATTGGATGTATTTTGCCAGTTCGGCATTACTTAAATTTCTTATATCAATCATTTTATTCATTTTTCATAACTACTAACTAATCAACAACCTCCCAGGGGTTGGGAAATACTTTCATTCTTTACAAGTATTCACCATGGCCATTACATTTTCAAAAGGCACATTGGGCATCAACGCTTCGTGGCTCGGTCCAACGATTAACCCTGGCGATAATAACTCAATTATTCTTTTGGTTTTCATTTTAACTTCTTCCGCTGACCCTTCGGACAAAAGATGCTGTGTGTCTACACCTCCCATAAAAACAATTTTTCCTTTAAAATTTTCGGCCAAATATTCTGCATCCATATTTGTAGCCAAAGCCTGAATAGGATGAATACAATCAATACCGGCGTCTACCAATTGGTCGATAATACGATAAATTGAACCACAGCAGTGCAACACGCTGTGATAGCCGTGTTGATGGGCCTGGTCGGCAAACTTTTTAAGCCATGGCAGATAAAATTCATCAAAAAGCTCAGGGCTCATCATCAAATCTGCTTGAGAGCCAAAGTCATTTCCAATAAAATGCCCATCGATCAAGTCGCTCGCCTGAGCATAAAGCAGCTCGTTAGCTTCGAGGTAAAACGTACACAATTTTTCAAGCATGGCATGAACCACTTCTGGATGCGTGTACATTTTTATTAGCAAATCTTCCATGCCTAGCAAATAAGATAGATCATGAAAAAATGGAGCCCAAAATCCACTTAACCGATAATAGTCGCCATAGTTTTTGAGCTGTTCTATCGTTTCCGTAAAATCAAGATACTTAATCTGAGGCCAATCGTATGCGTTAACCTCCTCTACCGTTTGGTAGGCGGACATAATACCATTGGCAAGTCCCATCGGATTATCAAGTTTCCAAGGCCTTAAGGGTTTTCCTTCGGGATGTTTATAAGTAGATTTGAGGTACATAGGCGTAACCCAACGAACGTCATCTCCTAAATATTGCTGAATATTTTCAAGACCTTGCTTTCCTATTTTTTCGCTATAAATATCGATAGTTTCCTGAACCGGACTACCCAACCAAAAGCCACACCTCTCGGTGGACTCTCCATTCATAATGTTTTTTATTAATTGACGTTGTAACATATTAATTTTTTATTCAAGATTCATATTTTCATATAACCTTAAAATTCAATACTTTTTACGATATACAATACAATAAATAGTTTTCGGTATTTGCCCAAAGCGATGAATAGATATTGATATTGGGAATATTGGTTTCCAATCTGCGTTCCATACGAACTATAGGTGAACCTAATTCTATATTCAATAAAGTAGAAATGCGCTCATCGGCAGCCTTGGCCCAAATTTTTTGTTCACTACTTTTGATGGTTATGTTGTAAAGCGAAGCTAATATTTCGTACAAAGAATTATTATTGAAATTCAGGGTGCAAAATCCGTCTAGTTGAACATTGGGTATCCACAGTTTTTCAAAAAACACATCCTCATTATTCAAGGTTCTAATACGTTCAAGTTGATATACATCGAGTTGAAGTTCTTTTTCGGTGGGAATAAAAGGTGGATTTGCCGGCCAACTAACTTTGGTTGGATCACAAATGATTTTCGTTTGAATTTCCAAATCATCATTTTGAGATGTAACCGAACGCCCCTCAAAACTAATAATACCCACTCCCACTGGTCGGGGCAAAACAATACTGCCTTTGCCCTGATGCTTTTTTATCAGTCTATCATTTACCAACAATTCCAATGCATGTCGTATGGTGGGTTGTGTTACATGATAAGCTTGTTTTAATTCAGTTTCAGAAGGTAGCAATGTGCCTAGCATGAACTCGCCTTTTATAATGCGGTTCTGAAGGCTCCTATAAAGTTCAAAATATTTGGTGTCTTTTTGCATAAAAAAATAACTTATTATAATAAGTTCTGCAAATATACAACTTATTATAACAAGTTAGATGCTTTGAATAAAAAAATTGAATTAGGCATTTTGCAAATACAATGAATATGCTTATATTACAGTAAATTAATACATATATCATGGAGGATAGATTCAGAAGCCTTACCATTTTTGAATTTCAGCGCCGATTTCCTAACGAAGAAGCATGCTTTCTGTATCTCGCAGAATTAAAATGGG
>JAQICA010000072.1 GCA_027858775.1 Salinivirgaceae bacterium
TCATTCAATGATATTTCTACCAATACTCCTACATCTTGGAGCTGGTCGTTTACAGGTGGAACACCTTCTACAAGTACGGCTCAAAACGCAACCATTACGTATAATACTGTTGGAACTTATCAAGTGAGTCTTACAGCAACCAATGCCGGAGGTTCCGATACAGAAACCAAAGCAGCTTATATTACTGTAGAAGAAGAAGGCGCGATTGATTATTGTGCTTCAAAAGGTAATAATGTAACATATGAATGGCTTGCAGGTGTTCAGATTGGCGACTTTACAAATAATACAGCTGCTAATGGTGGATATGCCGACTTTACAGGTCAGGTTGTAAATCTTGCTGCTGGTGCATCAGTTGATGTAACCTTAACACCCGGTTTCCAGAGCAGTACGTACGCAGAATATTACAAAATATGGATCGACTACAACAATGATGGTGATTTTGAAGACGCTGGCGAAGAGGTTTTTGCCAATAACGCTTCAGGAGCAGTTAGCGGTACGCTTACTGTTGCCTCAAACGCTTCAGGAACTACACGCATGCGCGTAACTATGAAGTATAATGCAGCGCCAACTCCTTGTGAGTCGTTTAGCTATGGCGAGGTAGAAGACTATACTGTTACATTTGGTAGTGCTCCTGCACCTGTTGCCAATTTTTCAGCTAATGCTACAACCATTACTGCTGGTGCAAGTGTAAGTTTCACTGATCAGTCGACTAACAACCCAACCGCATGGGCTTGGAGCTTTGATGGAGCAACTCCTTCGACTTCAACAACACAAAACCCAACGGTTACGTATAATACAGCTGGAACATATCAGGTGAGTCTTACTGTTAGCAATGGTACCGGTAACGATACCGAAACCAAATATAGCTACATTACTGTTGAGGCAGGAGATGTAACTTATTGCGCTTCAAAAGGAAATAACTCATCATACGAGTGGATTGAAAAAATCGTTATTGATGGATTTACCAATACTTCTGGCGATAATGGCGGATATCAGGACTACACAAACCAGATGGTTAACCTTGCAGCTGGTGCTTCTGCTAATTTCACATTAACTCCAGGCTTCTCAGGAAGTACATATCAGGAATATTGGAAAATATGGATCGATTATAACAAAGATGGTGACTTTACGGATGCTGGTGAATTGGTTGCCAGTGGAAACGGTACGGGAGCGATTTCCGGAAGCGTTAACGTTAGTGCCAGTGCCAGTGGAACCACACGCATGCGTGTTACAATGAAGTATAATGCTGCGCCTACATCATGCGAAACATTCAGCTATGGTGAGGTAGAAGATTATACCGTAACATTTGGTTCCAAAGATGTGACCGGTATTTATGATGCCGTTGATGCAAATGTATCCATTTATCCACAGCCTGCCGATGAGTTAATTCACATCGAAATGACTGATGCCAGTAATGTGGCTGACATTAAACTGTACAACATGAACGGACAGTTAGTAAATGCTGCCAAAGTTGATAATAACGGGAACGGCTTCGATTATGACGTTTCAGCCCGGTCAGCTGGTGTTTACATGATGCAAATTGTAACCAATGACTCAATTATTAGCAAGCGAGTAGTCATTAAATAGTAGTTTTTAAATTTATAAGGAGAAAAGGGCTATCCGATTTCGGATAGCCCTTTTTTAATTTGCATGCGTATTCAGTGCAATTGTTTAGTACTCTTGAATCCGTTTTTGCGATATCGACAATTATTTCCGCCCCGCAAATCTATGTCTTCGAAAACAGCTTCCGAATCCGTAAGCATATCATAGTTTTCAAATTTTCTATCACGCATTTTGGAGCACTATAACCCAAATTAAGTAATTTTTGCCGCGACAAAGAAATTGCAAGTTTTTCACCTCACTTATTCCGTGAAAATCGCCAATTTATAAGTCGGCACACCCAATTAAAGTGCCTTTTCATTACGTTCAAAGCGCTCAGCTTAGGTGTGAATTGGCAGCCTTCATTTTTACTCTTACAATGATCCAGTTAATGATAAAAAACACAATAGCCATCAGCCAAAGCTGCGTTATTTGTGGCATGGCTGTTTGCCAACTGCCGCCCATTATGCTGATTTTCAGCACGCCAATTATTCCCGGTGTGCTTGGAAATAGGTTCGCTAAAAACTGAAATCCGATAGGAAAAGACTCTACAGGCCAGGAGAAGCCACTTAGAAAAATCAATGGGACTGAAGTGAAAAGCAAGAATATCATTGAGTTTTCGCGATTCCTAAACAGAGTAGTGAATACTAGCCCCAGCATAATTGAGGATAATATGAGCGGAATCATCAACATAAATAAATGCGATAGCTTCCCGGCCATTGGGAAATCGAACCAACTGAATACGACAACAAATAGGTAAAACGAAATAGGAATGTACAGAATGCTGTAGGCTAGTGTTTTACCAAATATTATGCGCAAGCCTCCTTCGCCACTGGCCATTTTGGGCAGCAAAAAGTGCCTGGCGCCCAATTCGCGTGCCGTTCCGCCGCGCATGCCAATGCCCAGCAAAAGTGTTTGCTGTAGTATCAATACTAAAATTGCCGGCATGGCGTACGTGCTATAGCCTCCTATGGGGTTAAACAGGCCGCGTGCCTCGAAATTTATTGGCGACGATTGTTTTATGGCGGCCTCTTTGGGTGTGCCTTGCATCATTCGCTTTTTTATTTCAATCTTTTTCCCCAAGGTTATTGTGGCTGTGGCCGATGCGGTGTAAACCTGTTTGTAGAGCATCATGTAACTAGCATCGGCATATACAGAAAGGTAGGCTTGTTTCCCCGAAGATATATTTTTTAGAAAATTTTCAGGTATTGCTACTATTCCTGCAATATCGCCTTTGTAAAATAGTTGTTTGGCTTCGAGCAAACTTGTTGGCTTATAATCCACATTAACTTCTGCCGATGCATCTATCATTCGCGTAAGCTCACGGCTTATCTGAGAATTATTATTGTCTATTACTGCAATAGGTGCATCTCGCAATACTTCCGGGTGGTATGCCAGTGAATATATTAAGGGATAAATTAGCGTTGCCCCAAATAGCAGTAACATCACACCTCCATCTTTAAAGATGTTCCTGAGTTCGTCGATACAAATCGATAGTATTTCTAATATAGTATTTTTTATGGTGCTCATAGTTATTTGTTCTATTGATTACAGTTTTCCCCAGTATGAAGGCGATAAACACATTTTTTTCAATTTCCACAATACCGTAAAGGGTAGTAACAAAAATAGGTTCATGTATAAAAGTGGTTCGAAAAGTGTGTAGAAGGGAGCCGCTCGAAGTGTTTGATCGAGAAAAATTTGCAGGTAATGGCTAAACGGGAAAAAATTTCCAAAGAATGCCACAAAGCCGTACATAGCCATGTATGGAAATGTAAGCCCGCTAAACGTAAATGCCAGCGCCGAATAAATTGATGCTACACTCAGTCCCATGCGCAGCGCCGGAAAAATGGCCGCAATGAAAATTCCCATTCCCATGTAGGCTGCTACAAACAGGAAGGCATTTAGTACAATAATCCAAATATTTCCATACAATGGCATTTGAAATAAATTGAATATAATGAAATTCATAAATACCATTAGTACAAACCAGATAATGGTGTAGGGTAGTAATTTTCCGGTGACGGCTCTAATAATGCTGTTATTGGCCACTTTTAGCCAAGCTTTGGCTGTCCCCTCTTTGTATTCAATACTAATTACGTATACCGTACTCATTAGAATAAAAATGAGGAGCATAATAGGTAAAAATGTAGTAGCCAAATAATAGAAATAGTTTAAATACGGGTTAAATAGTTTGTGTCCGTCAATAGCTATAGGGTTAACAGCTGCAAGAGCCCTTTCTTTATGCTGCCCCTTTTTTAATCGTGTTTGCAGATTAATGCCTGCCGAAAATGTCCCGATAGTTTGTTGTATTTCGCTACTTATCAGACTTCCTATAACCATGTACGCATTATTGTAATACAAAACCACTTCGGGTTGAGCGTTGCGATAAATGTCTTGCTCGAAATCTTTCGGTACTATCAGCACTGCGTAGTAATTGCCCTTTTTTAAGCCTTCTTTTGCCATTTTAAGGTCGGTGGGCCGGTCAGTGAGCATTACCGTAGCACCTTGTTCAATATTGCTTAGCATTTGCTGCGAAAGCTTCGATTGGTCTTGATCGTATACGGCCACCGGCAAATCGGTGGGTTTGCCCGCGTTAAACAGCGCTGTAAAAAAGCCAAAGCCAATGAGTGGCAGAATAATGGTCATTAATACGTACAGTCGCCTGCTTCTGTATCTGCGCAGTTCTCTAATAAAAACAGCTTGCCAGCTACGGTTGGGTGAATGCATTTTGGTTGGTTTTTACGAATTAATGTTGTCTTGTTTTATGAGTGCCGACATGCCGGGTCGCAAGTTTTCCGGTTTTTCTATGGGTGTAGCGCGAACTTCAAACATTTTTTTATCAAAATCGCCCGATGCTTTTGTAGCACGCCATGTGGCGTAATTGCCTCGCGGACTGATATAAGTCGTTTTTACCGATATGGTTTTGCCACCTAGCGCCGGTATGGTTACTTGAAACTCTTTGTTCATGGCAAATTCATTCAGATAATCTTCCCTAATATTGAATGTAAACCATACATCATCGAGATCGATGAGTGTAACTACGGGGAATCCGGCCGTTACAAGTTCTCCAATATGTGCATTAATTTGTTCTACTTCTGCTGTAATGGGTGCTATAATATTGTTTTCGTTTAGAAATGCCTCTACTTCCGAAATGGCTCCTTCGGCTTGCTCTACCAAGGCTTGAGCCGACATTTTGTCTTCTGAGCGTGTGCCTGTTTGTGCCATTTCATAATTAGCTTTTGCAGCTTGCGCTGTTAGCTGTGCAGCTCTCATTTGCGTTTCCACTTCGTCGCGCTTTTGTGCGGGTAGCACACCGTCGCGATGTAGGTTTTCGACACGTTCAAAGGTTTTTTCTGTCAGTTCGGCTGCCACCTTTGCTTTTAGCCAAACATTTTTTGCAGCCTGTATTTGCTCTTCCCGTGCTCCTTTATTTGCTTTTTGGTTTTGTGCTTCGGCGGCATTTTTCGCCGCTTTGGCCTGAGCCAGCTTTGCTCTAATTTCGGGGCTATTTAGCAAAAGCAACGTGTCGCCTTTTTTTACTCTGTCGCCCTCTTTTATGCGAAGACTTTCCATACGCCCCGTAATTTTTGGAGCCACATTAATGGTGCGGGCCTCTGCTTCGCCTTGTATTACAACAGGTTCTGGTTTAAATGTTAACCAACCTATAATACTTAGTATTACTAACATTCCAAGAATGGTGCCTCCAACTATAATGCTACTGTTTTTCATTTTTTTAGATATTTTTAATGTCATTTTTTTAATTTAATTTATTATGATGTGGTTAACAATCAGCGTTTTGAACTAATTGTTTGTGCTGCTTACGATGCAATTTTTTCGATTTTAAACTACACTGGTTGTATTGTCGTAAGGTTTTGCTGATGCATTAGCTTGAAGTTATTTGCCAGCATACTCAACAATATCCTGACTCTTATAACTTATTTCGAGCAAGCGAGCCAATGCCACATCGAAATCGTACAAGGCTTTCAGGCTTTCGGTTTCAATGCCCGCCAGATTGAGTTGGGCGTCCACTACATCTGTAGAAGTGGCAAATCCTTGGGCAAATGCTTTTTTGCGGATGCGCAAGTACTCTTTTGCAAATTCTGTAGACTTTTGTGCTGCATTGTATTGGTCTGCTGCTTGTTCCAGCTCTTGAAATATTTTTGTTACACCCGTTGCCAAATCGAGTTTGGCCTTTTCTTGCCATGTGGCTACTTCCATTTGCTGTAACTTAGCTGCCTGGCTTTTGCGCACTTTTTGCAGTCCATCGAAAAGGTTTATTTTCATTCCTACTCCCACCATCCAGTCAGGCGAATATTCTGAAAGTTGGTAATCAATAATATTGGCCTTGCCATAGGCGAATACGCTTGGGTACCATGCGGCCTGTTCTTTTTTAAGAGCCTGTTCGGCAAGTTTCTCCTTTGCTTTCAACTTTTTTATTGCAGGATTCATCGTTTGCGCGTGTGCAATAAACGTCGATAAATCTTCTGCCGCCGGGGCTATAAAAAGGTCTGTGGTTGGTCTGACAGGTTGATTCGTAGACAGTGAATTTTGTACGGCCGTTTGCATTAGTTCTACGGTGTTTTTTGCCTTTTTTAGTTCGCGGTCGGCTTCTACAAAGGCTACTTCGGCATGCAACCGTTCCGCCTGCGAAATCATACCGTTAGCTTCCAGTTTTTTTGCATCGTCAAGGTGCTGTTGCATACCGCCAACTACTTCTTTTCTTACTTTCTCAACTTTTAACGCCAGCTGAAGACCGAAATAGCGCTGCATTAAACTGGTTATTTCCTGTGAAACAACCTTTTCATTATCGGCAACTGCTTCTGTTTGCCTGGCTTCCGCAGCTTTGTTGGCTGCACGTATTTTTCCACCGGTAAATATTGGCCACATCAGGCTGGCATCGACCATTGCAAATTGATCTTCCATAATGGTTTTTTCCCATTCGCCATTGTTTATTGCATTTACAGCTTGTTCGCGGCCATTAGTAAGGTCCGTAATTCCTTGCGAAAATGTCTGATATGTTTCGGGATCTAATGTTCCCGTATTGGCCATGTAACCGGTTAGGTTGTTAAGCATGTCGGTTTGCCCGCCAATTAATTCATATGCAGGTAGAATTGCATCTCGTACAGGTGTTAAATCCAGCTCAATGGGATTGCTCATCATTGTGTAAGAGGCATTCAGGTCTAAAGAAGGATAATACAGCCCTTTTTGTGCTTTTCGTTCTTCTTCGGCCTTTGAAAGCCGATGCCCCATTGCTTTTATGTGAAGGTTGTCGGCTTTTAAGCGATTAATTACTTCTTCAATTGATAGGTAAAGCGTGTCGTTTTGGGCGCTTGCATTAAATGCGCCGGCTAAAAGTAGAGTAACGACGACCAATTTGTTATACAACATTTTTTTTCGGGTCATTTTAAATTGCATTTATTTTTGTTCTGATGATTTAGTTCTTACGATTTTTTAATGCCTTCGTAAATTACTTCCAGTACACTTTGGAACATTCCTGACGGATCGGTGGGGAGCAAGTCGGTAATTTCGTCAGGAATGTGGCTCCGAAACGTGTCGTCTGTAATTTTGTCTGCCGAGGCCAGAAAGAGAAATACAGCTATCGCCGATCGTTTATTGTCATCCAGTATGCCTTTTTTCTTGCCTCTTTTTAACACGCGCATGGTGTGCTTTATAATCACATCTTTCCTGATTTCTAATATGTGATTCCATGCATCCGGATGATTGCGTTTAAGATCGTTTACCAGCGTTTTTAGCTTCGAAACCCAAAGCCCTAGCACTGACAATGAGCCTAGTACCATTTCCCTGAATGGCTTGCTTAACTCTGCTTCCACCGACGACATTTGTTGTTCAAACTGCGATTTCGAGTAGTTGAGTACAGCAAAAAGCAGTTCGTCTTTGCCAGTATAATGGTTGTAGATGGTTTTTTTGCTGATGCCCATCTCTTTGGCTATTTCGCTGAGTGTTACCTTGCTGTAGCCATATTTGAAAAAGTACTCTTGTGCATTTTGTAAGATTTTTTGCTTCATAGTATCTATTTTAGGAAACCCAAATATACGAAACGGGTTTCCATGGTATCGCAAAGCAAATGCCAAAACCAATCCATCACAAAGAATTTTTGTGATTTTCAAAAAAAAAATTAACATTTATAAGCTATTCAGGAACGAAGAAAAGAAGGTGTATTGACATTTTATTAAT
>JAQICA010000123.1 GCA_027858775.1 Salinivirgaceae bacterium
ATCAGTACAGGTTTTTGCAGTGTCGCTTTCCGATGAATCGATACAGGCTCTTCAGCGGCCGGATCGCTCTGAACCACCCTGCGTCTTGCTAATCGGCTGCTACTAATTCATTAACTTGCCGATAAGAGCCGAATCAAACACCGGGAGAAACCACAAAAATAACAGGTGTAGTATTCTATAGTTTAGAACAAAATTCTATACAACAGACCAATAGAGAGCGGCTCCGCTAAGCCTAATTACTTACCAGAGCGGCTCTCTATTTGCATGTCGCCCTAAGCCGGCGGATTTGCAGTCCGGAAATAGGCTGCCAGTTCGACTTCAATTTTTTGCCATCCGGAGATTACTTTGTCAACCAAATTGCCTACCGGCTGCAAATCGCCATCGGTTGCAAAATTCTCAATGGTTTTACAAACCTCGCTAAGGTTTGCTGCGCCGTAATACCGAAATGTAGATTTTAAACTGTGCGAAGTTACCTTTACCTGCTGTGCATTTTCGTTTTTCAGCCCATCTGTAAGCTTTTCCAAGGTAGTTGGAACATTGGCATTCAGCATTTTGAGATATTTGTACTCCTTTTCGGGCGCATTCCCCACTATGCTTTTAATTTTTTGGATATCAATGGTAGTAAACACAAACCCCTCTCCGCCCTCATTATCAACAGGTGACTCGGGGCTGCTCAGCACTTGTTCGGGCATTATTTTTTGTATTTTAGCAAGCAAAGTATTTGGCGAAAATGGTTTCGACAGATAGTCGTTCATACCCAGATCGAGGCACTTTTGGCGCTCATCTTTCATAGCATGGGCAGTCATACCGAGAATTGGAACATTTGCTTTCTCGTCGGTGCGCTGTCTGATAGCCTTCGTTGCATCGTACCCATTCATAACAGGCATTTGAATATCCATAATAATTAAATCGTAAACATGTTGGTCGACTAATTGGCAGGCTTGCTTTCCATCGTAGGCTACATCGATTTGAATATGCGAATTGAATCGGCTTAATGTTTCATGAGCAAGCGAAAGATTTATTTCATTGTCATCGACCACTAAAATGCGTCGATTGGCTAATTTTTCATCTTTTTGTATTGCATGGTCGCTGGTTACGACACTCTCTTGCTGCGCCGCCACTTCGTAAGGGATGCTCAAGTAGAATACGGTTCCCTGGTTTTCGGTACTTTCCACCCTAATGGTGCCATTGTGCAAATCGACCAATTTTTTTACGATTGATAAGCCCAGCCCTGTACCTCCATATTTGCGGGTTAGTTCGCCGGCAACCTGTGTGAAACTTTGGAATATTAGATCGTACATCGATTTTGGAATGCCAATTCCACTATCGGCCACTTTCAAGTGAAGCACTATGCGGTTATCGGAAATTTTTTCTTCGTACGACGCAACCTCGACCGATCCCGATTCTGTAAATTTGATGGCATTGCGTAGCAAGTTCGAAATAATTTGCGTAAGCCTCACTGCGTCGCCTTTGACGTTGTGAACAGGCTTTTCGATATCAATTCTGGTTTCGAGGTCTTTATTTTCTGCTTCAATTTTAAAAATATTAAACGTACTGAGGAGAATGCGCCTGTAATTAAATACCGATGTATTGAGTGTCATTTTATCGGCTTCAATTTTAGAAAGATCGAGCAAATCGTTAATAATAACATTGAGGTGCTCGCCCGAGTACCTGATATTTTCGGTATATTTTTTCTGGGCTGGCGACAATTTTTCGTTTAGCAATAAATTAGAGAATCCAATAACAACGTTAAGTGGTGTACGCATTTCGTGGCTGGTATTGGCAAGGAATTGCTCTTTTAGGCGTGCCGTTCGCCGAATTTCTTTATTGGCTTCAATCACGGCATCTTTCTGCTCAGAGAGCTGACGCGTGCGTTCGCGAACCAGCTTTTGCAGCGTAATTTTTCTTTTGCGCAGGGCATAAATCCGATAATTCCAAAAAAGCAGAAAAATAGAAATCAACACAACGCCCAAAATCGTTCTAAACCACCAGGTACTTGTAATGGGCGCCACTATGGTAAAGGAATAATAGCTGGTTCCGGCCTCATTGTTAGGATAATCTGCATGCAACGATTGTACGGCAAGTGTATAATCGCCCGGAGATAAATGATTGTAGTTAACCTGAGTTTGCTTGTTAGATGACGACCAGATTTCATTCAACCCGATAAGTTTATAGCGATACCGGATTTTTTCTTTATGGAAAAATTCGGGGGAGCCAAAATGAAACGTAATATTATTTTTATCGTAAGGCAGCTTTAAGCCTAAAGGCAAATTGGAATATGGTTCAATTGAATCGGCATAATTATAAAGGCTGCTTTTATCGTCGGCCAATAACACAGCTTTAATAGCTGGAGGTGTTACGGCTTGCGTATGATAGGTTTCTCCCGGAATTTGTTTGGTAACACCATTGGCCGTACCCCAATAAACATCCTCATTAGCGTCTACCGAAACTGCGTTTGCATTGCATTCAATACCAAAAAATCCCTCATTACGTCCGTAATTCTTAGCCGTTAAAATGGCTCCGTGTTCATCGATATTAAGAATAACAATTCCGTTTTCGGTGCCCATGAGCAACCGATTGTGTTTATCAACAATTATGGAGTAAATAATATTGTTTTGGCTCAATTCGTTGAGTGGATAATACTTTAATTCGCCGGAGCTATAGCAGGCCACGCCCTCTTCAACAGCAATCCACATATTACCGTAGCCATCCTGAGCTATATCGGCTACGGATTCACTAAACAAGCCATCTGCGCGGTTAATAGTATCAACAACTACATCGTTTTCAATAATGGTTACGCCCACATCTGTTCCAATATACATTTTTCCGTCGTGCGCCTGGAACACATCCCAGATAAAATCACCGGTTAAACCGTTGGCAGATGAGTACAATTTACCTGAATCGACACACTGCACACCGTGCCCAAACGTACCCACCCAAAGCCGTTGCCGCGAATCGACAAATACTTGCTCTATTTGGTTACTCACCAATTTTTGTGACTTTCTCAAATACGAAATATTATCTTTATAAATAACATTAACACCATTATTTGTAGCCACATATACTCTACCTTTACGATCTGATGTAATGGACTTTGCATAATTATTACTCAAACCGTTAGCCGTGGTATACTGTGTTGCACGGCCATTTTTTAATTTCACAACCCCTTGACCTTCGGTACCGATCCACATATTATTGTCTCGGTCAAAGTGAGTAGCCATAACAAATGACGGCTGATACAACTTATCAATTTTCAACTCTGAAAACCTAAAGCCTTTAAACAAGGCAATGCCGGCGCCATCGGTTCCCACCCACATGTTATGGTTCTGATCCTGAAAAAGGCTGTAAACTCTATTATGACCAATTCCCTGATAGGCAGTAATGTTTTTAAGCTTTTTATTATTTTCATAGATGTAGATACCAGATTCGCTTGTACCAACCCAAAGTTGTTCTTTGTAATCGAATCCAATTGAAACAACATGTTTATTATCGAGCAACTTAAAGTCCTGTACCGTATCGGTAGGACTAACATTGAAACTATACAGCCCACGGGTGGTACCGACGAGCATTTTACTCTGATCGGCAAACAGTATTCTTTCAATAATCGCATTCTCCGGTAAGGGCAACTTCTTTTTCGCCAATTTACCATCGGTAAGCTGATACAGACCCCCGATGCTTGAATAAAAGAATAAATCGTTGGTAACGGGTTGTTGGGCAATTGTATAAAAGGGATATTGAAATAATTGCTGATCGTACGGATACGCGGTATCGTTCTTTACGTACCAAATACCCTGATCTGTGGCCAGCCAGATTCGTTTATTGGCATCGGAACAAATATCCCACACAAACAAATCGGAATCGCCTTCAGAATTACATATCACCTTAACACTGTAACCATTAAAATAGCACGCCCCTTTATTTGTACCGATCCACATTTTATTTTCGAAATCCAAAAACAAAGAAGTGGTAGAAAACCCGGGGAGACCGTTGGCTTTAGTAAGATATTCTTCTTCTGACCCATCAATTATTGTAACGCCTCCGGAATAGGTAGCGATCCATAACCGTCCCAACACATCTTGTTCTAAATCGAAAACCTGCCCCTGCGACAGTCCGTGCGCCTGAGAAAATCGGTCGAAATTATATATTAACTCTTGCTGCGCATTAAGTTGAAAAGCACAGGACATTAGTATTGCAAAAAATATCAGATAATTTCGGCTCACACTTCTACCCATTTTGAAAAATAACTGTTCTATAACCATTTTTGATTTTTAAACATAAATAACTACAAGTGCCATTACTGAGTAGCCTTAGCGACTATTATCTTTAAACTACTGAATTTCACACTCGTTTTCTTCACTTTTCGTGAATGGCTAAAGTAATAATTTTTATGGTTATCAAAAATATGACGGTCAATTAGCGTAAAATTTTATGGACGAGGGTAACCGTAAAATAACTTAGCAATAACATTCCTACAAACCCTTGCACAGCGCTTAAAGCCCGCGCCAGGCCAACCGGAAAATGATCGCCATAACCAATTGTCAACATAGTAATAGCACTATGATAAAATCCTTTGGAAATTAGGGGCAAATCGTGCTCTGCTCCTACGCTTACCAAAATATCGCCAATACCTGTCAAAATAATTAGAATATACGCAAAACTAAACAAAGCATACATAATTATCATTGTAGCAAACACGCGTTTTGGGCTTGTACCATACAAACCAGTAAGGTCGAGCAATATGCGATCTAACATGAATGCCCCCCAACCGGCTATTTTTTTCCGGAAGTTGCCCGCAGCTCCTAAACGACGCGAATGAGCCAAACATCGCCGGTACTCTACGTACGCCAAATCTTCTATTTCATATTGACCATTTCGACTAAAATTTTCCTTGATCATAAGAAACTGCAATGCTTTCTGCAAATGAGTTGTATTTTCGCCCTGATTATAAATAGCAGCCTTTACATTGTTCTTATGCCAATCGATGTACAAAATACCCGGCAAACTCATATCGGCAAACAAAAGAACAGGAACAGGCTTGCCGTGTTCGGGCAAATGCATATCTAAAATATCGCGCACCACTGCATAAGTAAAGTCCAATTTCTCGGCAGATTGAATACGAAAATTCAAATACCGATTAAAAAAACAATAACTAAAGTCGGCCGTGAAGAGCACAGCATTTTCGAAATTCAATAATGCCTCCTGCGTCTCGGCTCGTGCAAATACAAGATCGCTATTTCGAAAAACCGTATCGCTAAAATCGACCTTTCCCCGGCCAAGCTGCACTTTTTTGAATGTCGCTTTTGCATTATCAAATTCTGCTCCACTAAAGTCCCAACTCCCCTCACCTGCCAAGCAACGATTAAAGTTAAGCTTAATGCCAGTAAATTCCGTGGTGCGAAAATCGATATCGCCCACACCAAAAGAAGCCCGGTCGAACGACACATCGTTTCCGCTAAAGCGAGCAAATTGGAACCCGATACGGCCATTTCCAAACCGGGCTACTTTAAAGCTTAACCCTCCGCTAAAGCGCGTGTCAACCATGTTGATATCGCCATCATTAAATTCACAATTAGTAAAATCGACAGGTGTCTCAACAAAATGTGCATACTGAAACTTTTTAATTCCGGAGCAAAAAATAGCATTTTTAAAAATCAACTGTCCCTGATGGAC
Source organism: Salinivirgaceae bacterium (assembly GCA_027858775.1). Taxonomy (GTDB): domain Bacteria; phylum Bacteroidota; class Bacteroidia; order Bacteroidales; family Salinivirgaceae; genus Salinivirga. Next base: position 5,671 of record JAQICA010000123.1, read on the forward strand.
TTTAACTGAATCGAAGTTTATACCACCCTTTCGGTGAAGCATATTCGAAAAATCGATATTGGCGTTTTCAAAAACGCTATGTCTAAAATCGATATCGCCACCATGGAAAACTGTTTCTCTAAAATGTGCCTCCCCATTGCGAATGGTAATATTAGAAAAGTCGATACAACTATACACATCGAAAAAGGCATTGTTAGCTTTAACTTCCTGAATAACAACATTTTCATCTTTCGGAATGAGATTTAAGCGACGCCAGGCGGTTAACGAAAAATTGCGAGTGTAAGCCTCATCAAGAATTACCCTGCCTGTTTTTTCAATTTCATCGTAAACCTCATCAATATCGGCCAATCCATAACCGACCGTCGTTATAAGGTGGTCATCGGCATCGAAAAAAGAAATAAGTGCCGTCTGACGATAATTGGTGCCTGATGCTGACACAAATTTTCGGTCGACCGTTTTTACACGAAAAGAATAAAAATTACGATACATATTTTTCACATAAAGGTAATAAAAAAACATACAACTTTTATTATTCACTGCCCTACAATCCAGCTCAAAAAGTCCTCATTACAAACGTTTTTGCTTTCATATATAATAAAATCTGAGTAAATTGGGTTATATATAACAAGTCGAATGAACCCGACACCTACTACCCCTCTAAAACACAACAAATGCAAGAACATAGCTCACACATACTCATAATAGTGCTGTGGTTAGTTATTCTCTCTTACCCGGTAGCTGCACAAAATTACGAACAAACATGGCCAGCAGAATATACAGTGGCAGAGGAATTTTTAGAAAACAACCATGCGATTATTAAAGAGGTTTTTCACAAAGCGCCATTCTCTTCAAAAGTAGCGCTGGCGATTGTTTTCCCCGAACTCATCAGGTACAACACAATAAAAGATCTTTTTGAAACCAAAGCGCTTGAAATGGTTTATGTTAATCATGGACTGAAAAGCATCGATTTTTCTATCGGACACTTTCAAATGAAACCTTCATTTGCAGAAGCAATAGAGAAAGATTTACTGTCGGGGAACCACACTAAGAACCACTTTTGCAAATTACCCCAAATTACGGCCATTGATCTAAACGCTGAACGTTTGGAAAGGCTTGAACGTCTTAAATCAATCAAATGGCAGTTGATGTATTTACGTGCATTTATGGAATTAATGTACACACGCTTTCCGGAACTGATCGAAAAACCAAAGGAGAAGCAAGTTGAATTATTAGCAGCAGCATATAACCTGGGCTACCAACATACAATTAATGAAATAAACAAATGGAAAACCGTGAAGGCTTTCCCGAACGGAAAAAAGGCATGGACTCAACAATACGCTTACGCAGATATTGCAGTTTATTTTTACCGACGTGCAAAATTGCTTACAACTAACTAAAATAAAAATCAGGATGCCCGAAACAACTCGTGCAAAACCGGGCAACCACAAAACTGAATGTTATGATGCATACAAAAAAGGCCACACAGCACATTGTGCTAATTATTTCGGTATTTTTACTTCTCTTCCTGCCTGGGTGCAACAAAAAAGAGAAAATTCAAACATTTATTAACCCACCGTTACCCAATGCAGACATCCCCTTTGAAACATTACGAATTGACCCCACGGAGGCAGACACCATTGATTTACCGATGGGTACAAAGCTGCTTATTCCACCCAATGCATTTGTAGATTCGGCAGGCAACTACATTTCAGACTCTGTAACCATTAAATACAGAGAATTTCGCAATGCAGCCGAAATATTTTTGGCCGGCATACCGATGAACTTCAACACGCTGAACAACCACACGGCGTTAGAAACAGCAGGCATGTTCGAGATTAGGGCTTTAAGCAAAAAACGAAAACTTGAACTTGCCTATGGTTCAGCCATTACCATAAAAATGGGATCGCGTGTAGAAGGCAACGACTACAACTTTTTTGGGTTCGATGAAACCAACGGCACATGGAACTTTTCGGGATATCCCGAAACAGAAACAAACCCAACCTACGAAACCATTGAGGAAAACATTGATAAACTATCGAAGCAGAGGAAATATCCGCTTGACAACGATTTTTTCGTTTTTGATTACACTTCAGCCTACGATGTTACCTATTACCAACTGGGAAAAAACTTTGGAAAAAAACAGATAAAAGCACGAATAAATAAGTACGGCGCCAAATTATACAACATGTATACCTACGATAGAGTAACGTTTCGGGGACAACATTACGATGCTCAATTTATGTTGTGGAAGAACCTGAGTAAAAAACCGCTACCCCGATGGGTTAGAACAAAGCGTACAACTACAACTTTAAGCAAGATAAAAGGAAACACCTATTTGTTAAAAGTCAAACTCGACAAAAGAACTTTCACATTTAAGGCCGAAATAAAAATGCCATTAAAGATGCTCTACGCCTATGCCCCCGATTATTTGATAAAAAATTACGAGGAGGCCATGCAAGAATTGGACAAAGAACACGAGAGGCTGGCAACCGAAGCAAAGGTCTTCCGCACCTTCGAGCTAACGCAACTGGGCGTTGCCAACTTCGACAAACTCTACATTCCGGAAGATGCCTTGTATGTTTTGGCTAATTATCACGCAGATTTTATCGAGGACAAGGCGCTGTACCAGGGTGGAAAAATATTCATTGTCCCCGGCAGTAGAAAATCATACATCACATTAACCGGATTCATTGAAAAGAAGATAGCCATCGATCGGTCAGACACTGCATTGATGATGTTTACCATCTTGCCCGGCAACGAAATTGGAATTATAGACGCATCTAATATGGAACAGCTAAACCTGCCGGAAACAGCAGAAAGAACAACTCCAAAAATTGATTTACCGTTCCGAAAATGGGAGCATAAATTTGAAAGCCGAGAGGATGTAATGAAGCTCTTTGGGTTGTAACCCGAATTACGCGAGTGCATATTTTGTTAAAAATTAGAATACCTGCGTAGGTATGGGTGTAAAATAAAGAAAAGGGATAAGTTGCGAACAGCTTATCCCTTTTCTCATGTTAATTATGGTCTTTATTTGAAAAGTGTATTGCTATTTCGTTTCACTTTTCGCTCTGTTTTTAAAGATGATTTTTGGAGGTTGCTTTCTGAAAGTGATACATTATAGTACCCTTCTTCATCACCGCCTAAACCTGTAATATCAAAATAATACGTACCATCAGCAGGGCACTGCCATAAAATAACAGGGTTCCCCCAATACGAAACGTCCACATCTACATCATAATCATTGTAATAATCGAATGCTAAAGTTGTGCCGTCAACATCATACAACTTACAAAACCCATCGACATAGCCACTAACCTGAATAAGGTATGTTTCACCTGCTTGGGCATTAAATTTATACCAATCAACATCACCGGCCGTGGTAGTGTGCATTTCTGTAGTTTCCCCTACAGCAATATCACTGGCCGATTCCATATTATTATCCGGCTCGAATTCATCATCAGCTAGCTCTTTAGTCCAACTGTCTGGAGGAATCGAACCAGTGTATTTTTTTAGGTGTGATTTGTATTCCTCCTGACCATATTCATCTTCATAGGAGTTAGAAAGCACCAACATCCCATTCTCAAATGCATAATTCAAAGTATCAGTGTACTCCTCACCATCGTCGATTGATGTAACAATCATCATCCCATTTTGCGTAACGTATTCGCCTACATCATAAGTATCATACAATGTTCCCCTTTCATTTTCATACACAAGGACTTTACTACTGGTAATTTCGAAAATATCAGCTCCAAAATAGTCTACATCAAGGTTCAAATCATAAGTCCACGAACCTTCGTAATAATGATCGTCATATGTTTCTTCATATGCATCCTGATACAAATACCATTTTCCTACAACAGTATTCTCAACCGGCGAATCATCATCGTCATCTTTATCGCAAGAAACTAAAGTTATTGCGAAGGAACTGAGCAAAAATGCTCCAATAAGTAAAAAATTCAATTTTGTTTTCATAATTAATAATTTTTAGGTATGTAAAAAATGTTCTTTTAAGGATATTTCAAATACATTCTCGCGTTTATTTATAATTACAGGATAAGAAACGATGTGGATTCCACAATTATTATAACCAACCTCACAAAACATACATATAAAACAACGTTTTAAAAACATTTCAGAAACAAATATAAACCGTTTGAGGTAATCACTGTGATAAAAACATCAGTCTGCAACAATATTCTCCTCAACATACCTTAGCCACTGAAACTTAGGAATACTATCGGGTATAAAAATATCGGGATCAATGCCAATATCGTCTATTATTCTTTCATGCATTCGCAAACTTCGGCTGCACGTATAACTTAACCGGTACTTTTTATTGGGGAAAAGTATCGGGTTGACATTTGAAACATCGATAGCCCCAAATGTTGTTTCGCCAATAATTGTGGTCTTACTACTTTGTTCGGCATACAACAGGAACTGTTCTGTAGTGCTTGCACATTTTCCATCAACTAAAACATATACATTTTTTGGATAGTCCCTTACATTATACCAATCTTTAATTCTTACAGTATCCTTTGAGCGACTAACATAACTGCCCATGTTTTTCTTTAGTTTTCGCTTTAAGCTGATTGCAAAATACAAACGACCAAAAAACGAACGACTAAACCACTCTTTATAAGCCTCATAAGTTAATGGTGTCGATCGAATTTCTATATCGTACATCGCAACCGGATTTGTATAGATGTAAGGGATAATTCTCATCATACTTGCATCTGCTCCTCCGCCATTTCCACGAACATCTATGACCAGATTTTCAGTTACTTCCAGCAAATCTTCGTTCTCTTTCAATAAGTCAGCAATTTTATTTTTATATTCATATCGAAATGATGGAATTCTCAACAACAAAGATTCATCGTTAAGCCGCTTCATAACAGGCTCTTTTGCAAGATAAATCGACAGATCATCACGTTCTTTGAGAGGAACATACTCTAATGACCTCCGCCAACTAAAACTACCAACTTTAAGATTGCGAACGGAATATTCAACGTTGCATTTCCTTACAGAATGATCTGCCATATAATAATTTGCATTAATGCCGGAATCGGCATTAAAAAATTCAACTTTCACTTGACCGGGCTTCCAGTTCGGTCTTTTTGTCGATATTATTACCCCAACATAATCGCGCTGCGGGTTAATTGTATCGGGCACGACAGCTATTTTACAACTATTATCATACCATACATCCACAAGTTTAAAAGGTATTTTTCTTTGCTTCAGTTGCGTATAGAAAACTGCCGTATCTACAGCAAATGTTTCGGCATCGTAATTTTCTACTCCAATGCTATTTCTCAAATCAGTTTTTGTAGGATCATCGATATAATAAACGCCAACATGGCCTTTACGAAAAAAATGTACCCATTCATCGAGCAGCACAACACACTCCTTGTGATTGTTTATCCGCTTGGTCAAGGCACCAATTGAATCACTAAATTTTTCGTAAGTTCTTTGTCCTTTTTGCTTTATTACCATGGGGTATCCAGCATCATTCTGTTCGAATGTTTTCTTTAGCCACTCAAAGCTTGACTCGCAATCGCAATCCTGAGCGTGAATAAAAATGGGAATCAGGGCAAAAAGAAGGAATATTTTTCTCATAACTTGAATATTTTGGCATAAAAGTAACCAAAAGCGCATAATTTCAAGACCAATAGATAATATAAACGGATATGATGTGCCGTCTTTCGATATTTGAAAAACGGTTTAAAATTTATAATTTCCGTAAACAATGGAACGGCAGGGCGCCGGAGGCAGCGTGTGATGATAACACAGGCAAACAAAATGGGAATCGAAACGAAAACGATTCCGGCATTAAGAGCGTATCCGAAACGTTTTTTTGTAGAAAAGCCACAAAATCTTCGAAATGAAGCCGGAGGCTTCAAGCGTTTATAGAAAACAGCAATGGAAACGAAAGCTTGCTCAACCTATTTTAAACCGGATGCTTACAAATTTCGATGCAAAATTTACCGAATTTACTATTGAAAACGGGTTGATTTTTCGGTTTTCTCTCTTTAAGGACGGGCCAAAATAAGGCGAAAAATCAATTTTTGATAATCTATCAAAGTAGAATTAGAAGGTTGAATTTTAAACATGGTGATGCGTCACCATTAATCATTTCTGCCGTTTCTACCACAAAGTATCCATAAGACCATCAAATGCAGCAACACAAATACATAAACTGAACATCACCAATTCAAGGCTATTCGGAAAGCTTTGCGTTCAAATGTAAGCAATGAAAAAATACCGGCAAAAATAGCCATGTCGGCGATATTAAAGACAGGACGGAAAAATATTACATGGCGCATGGGCCAAACGGGAAACCAATCGGGAAGGTGAAAATCCAGCAGTTCGATATAAAACATATCAACAACTGAACCTTGCATAAATGAGGCATATCCCTGGCCTAATGGAACAAATTGGGCATACTGACCAAAACTATTGGTAAAAAATAAGCCATAAAAAGCACTATCGATCATATTGCCTAATGCTCCGGCAAATAACAGTGCCAAAGCACTTGCCAGCAGATAATCGTTGTGCTTCCGAACCACTTGTATCATAAAAATACCAATGCCCGAAATGGCAATTACTCGAATCAGGTTAAGGATGTGTTTCCCCCATGTTCCGGCAAATTCGAACCCGAATGCCATGCCTCGATTTTCGGCAAAATGCAGATATAGCCAGTTAGAAATAATGGGGAATTCCTGCTCAAGCATCATATGGGTTTTTACCCAAATTTTCAGATACTGATCGGCAAACAGGACGAAAAAAATTAGTATAAATGGGAGTGCTTTTTTCATCGACAACGAGGCGTGTGGATCCGTAACTAAAAAAAAGGAGCAAGCCATATGGTTTGCTCCTTTACTGTGGCTTTTATGCGGTTATTGATTTCGTTTTGCATCAATACTTAGCGTTGCATGCGGTACAGCACGCAAGCGCTCTTTGGAAATGAGCTTACCGGTTTCGCGGCACACGCCATAGGTTTTATTCTCAATTCGAATAAGCGCAGCCTCAAGGTGCTGAATAAATTTTTGTTGGCGCTGCGCCAATTTACCGGTTTCTTCGCGCGAAAGCACCGAGGCTCCTTCCTCTAACACTTTAAATGTGGGCGACGTATCTTGAATATCGTTGCCATCGGTATGTGCCAATGTGGCTCTAAGTGCTTCGTAGTCTTTCTTTGCTTTATTGAGTTTTTCAAGAACTAGTGCCTTAAACTCCTGCAGCTCTTCATCTGAATAGCGTTTTTTATCTGTCATAAGTCCTCCATTTTTTTGGGGTAAAACACAACACGACCTGTTTTATTGTCGCCATTTCTATTTATACCGATACATTACTCATTTGTTCACTTATCGGGTTAAATTTTTTCAATAAAGATAGTTGTTTTGATATCCTCATCCAATTCTACCTCTTGTCCCTTATTCCCGGGGATCGTTTCCGAAAGCGACACACTGTTCGCTAGTGTCTGTGCTGCAATGTATTCCGAATAGTCTTTTACCGCATCATTAATTAAATTATGCTGCTCAATATACAGATTTATTTTATCTGTAACATCAAAACCTTCTGTTTTTCGCATGTTTTGTATTCTATTAACAAATTCGCGAGCAATACCTTCACGCTTAAGCTCTTCGTTAATAGTTACATCGAGTGCTACAGTGAGTTTATCGTCAGTGGCAACCAACCAACCCGGAATATCTTCCGACGAAATTTCCACATCGGTCAGTTCGACAGTCAATTGTTCGCCATTGGCTTCAATTACATACTCCCCCTCTTTTTCGAATTGGGCAATGGCATCCTGATCCATTTGGTTGATTGCAGCGGCAATGGCTTTCATTTGCTTGCCGTATTTTGGTCCGAGCGTTTTGAAATTGGGTTTAATTTTCTTTACCAGTACGCCAGCCGTTTCCTCTAAAAATTCTATTTCTTTCAGATTTACTTCCGTTTTTACAATATCGGCAATGGCTTCGATGCGACGTTTGGTTTCACTATCAAACACTGGCACCATAATTTTCTGTAATGGCTGACGAACTTTAATATTTACCTTCCGACGCAAACTAAGCACCATGCTTGAAATGCGTTGTGCTAAATCCATTCTTAATTCCAAATCTTCATCTATAAGCTCTTCGTTTACCTCGGGCACGTAAGCCACGTGTACCGATGTACTGTGATCTTTACCGGATACTTTATTCAGATCGGTAAACATTTGATCCATAAAGAATGGAGCGATTGGCGCTGCAAGGCGCGTTACCGTTTCCAGACAGGTGTAAAGTGTTTGGTAAGCAGCAATTTTATCCTGGTTGTACTCACCACCCCAGAAACGTTTACGGTTCAACCGCACGTACCAGTTACTAAGATTCTCGAGCACAAACGATTCAATCAAACGACCGGCACGAGTGGGCTCATATTCCTCATAGTTGGTAAGCACATCTTTCTTGAGTGTATTAAGTAGTGATAACACCCAACGATCGATTTCCGGACGTTCTTCCACTGGCACATCGTCTTCTGCATAATTAAATCCATCGATATTGGCGTAAAGCGAAAAGAACGAATACGTATTATAGAGTGTTCCGAAAAATTTGCGACTGGTTTCCTCTACTCCGGCAATGTCGAATTTCAGGTTATCCCATGGCTGAGCATTGGTAATCATGTACCAACGTAATGGGTCGCTTCCATATTTTTCAATTACTTCGAATGGATCGACACCATTGCCTAAACGTTTCGACATTTTATTGCCTTTTTTATCGAGCACCAATCCGTTAGAAATAATATTTTTATAGGCCACGCTATCACTAATCATAGTTGAAATGGCGTGCAGAGTAAAGAACCAACCACGTGTTTGGTCTACTCCTTCGGCAATAAAGTCGGCAGGATAAAGCTTATCGAACCCTTCTTTGTTTTCAAATGGATAATGCCACTGGGCATAGGGCATCGCACCCGAATCGAACCACACATCAATTAAATCGGGTTCACGATGCATTGGTGTTCCATCGTCGGCCACCAACACAATATTGTCTACGTAGGGTTTATGCAAATCGATTTTTTCGTAATTCTCTTTTGTGTATTTATCGCACTGGAACTCGGGAAACGGGTGTTTTTCCATAACACCGGCGCGTACCGCTTTCTCTATTTCGTCCATTAGTTGCTTTACGGAACCAATACATTTTATTTGACTTCGATCTTTGGTAGACCAAATAGGCAACGGTGTTCCCCAGTAGCGCGAACGTGACAAGTTCCAGTCTACGAGATTTTCGAGCCATTTGCCAAAACGTCCTTCTCCGGTGGATTGGGGTTTCCAATTAATGGTAGCGTTCAGCTCAAGCATACGCTCTTTAAATGCGGTAGTTTTAATAAACCACGAATCGAGCGGGTAATATAGAATAGGCTTATCGGTACGCCAGCAATGTGGGTAATTGTGAACGTACTTCTCTATTTTGAATGCTTTGTTCTCTTTTTTAAGCATTACGCTGATGTCAATATCGAGTGACGGGGAATCGGCAGAAGCATTTTTGTCATAATCGTTTTTCACATAGCGCCCTGCAAAATCGCCATAAGTCGATGCATCAACAAAATTGGCAACAAAGTCGTTATCCAAATCTTCAATAGCATAAAAGCGGCCACGCTTATCGACCATTGGCTCTTGATTTCCGAGCTTGTCGATTAATATTAGCGGGGCAATGCCGGCTTTTTTAGCCACCCGATCATCGTCTGCACCAAAAGTAGGTGCAATATGTACAATTCCGGTACCCTCATCGGTAGTTACAAAATCGCCGACAATTATACGGAATGCATCGCCATCGGGCTTAACCCACGGCACAAGTTGTTCAAACCGAACTCCTTCGATCTCGCTACCTTTAAACTCATTGAGCACTCTGAACGGCACTGCCTTATCGCCTTCTTTGTAATCATCCAGCGAAAGCTCTTCGTGTTTTTTATTGAAGTAGGTATACAGTTGATCCTTTGCCAGGATAACCGTTACCGGTGCGCCAGTGTAACTGTTAAATGTACGTACACTAACATATTTAATACCTGAACCAACGGCTAGCGCGGTATTCGATGGCAATGTCCATGGAGTGGTTGTCCAGGCCAAAAAACACACATCGGCATCAGCATTTTCAAAAAGAAATTGGCTTTTCTCGTCTTTAACAATTTTAAACTGTGCTGTTATGGTTGTATCTTTTACGTCGCGATAACAACCGGGCTGGTTAAGTTCGTGCGTACTCAACCCGGTACCGGCAGCCGGCGAATAGGGCTGAATGGTTTTCCCTTTGTAAACATACCCTTTGTCGAAAAGTTCTTTAAGCAAATACCACAACGTTTCGATGTAGCGATTATCGTATGTAATGTACGGATCGTTCATGTCGACCCAATACCCCATTTTATCGGTTAGCTCTTGCCACACGTCGGTGTATTTCATTACTTCTTTCCGGCACGTAGCATTATATTCTTCGACAGATATTTTTTTACCGATATCTTCTTTGGTAATACCCAGCGTCTTTTCCACGCCAAGCTCTACCGGCAAGCCATGTGTATCCCAACCGGCTTTGCGTTCTACTTGAAAGCCGTTCATTGTTTTATACCGACAGAAGATATCTTTAATGGTTCTGGCCATTACATGATGAATTCCAGGCATTCCATTTGCCGAGGGTGGCCCCTCATAAAATACAAATGATGGCTTTCCTTTACGACTTTCAATTGATTGCTCAAATGCTCGCTCTTCCCTCCATTTGGTTAGCACCTTTTTGGAAACTCCTGCCAAATCTATTCCCTTGTATTCCTGAAATTTGTTGCTCATAATACCAATATTTTCTATCAATTAATATATTTTATTCGTTTGTGAATAACGGCTCAAATGCGCTAATTCATAAGGCATTTTTCTCTTCGGCAAACCGTTGAATATAAATGAGTGCGAAAATAAGCATTTTAGCTTATATTGTGATAATTACAAACTTACTTTTTTAAAACCAAAATTTCCTTGCAACAGAATGGCTATATATTCTCCCTTTTGGGGATGAAAAAAAGACATGTTTTTATTAAAATCGAAAACATGCTTAATAAAAAAGGAACCAAAAAATAGCATCCACATCGACAGAACTCTTAAATTTGCATAAAAAAAAGATGGTATTCAACGCTATTCACTGGGATTTCGACCCTGAAATTTTTTCGATTTTCGGCCATGGAGTCCGTTATTATGGGCTTATGTTCGCTTTATCGTTCATATTCGGCTACATAATCATGAAGCAATATTTTGTGCATGACAAATTGCAGGAGTCGCTGCTCGAAAAATTGAGCATGTATGTTTTTGTCGGAACATTAATTGGAGCCAGGCTTGGACATTGCCTTTTTTACCAGCCCGAGTACTATTTGTCACAACCATGGGAAATACTATTTATATGGGAGGGCGGCTTGGCGAGCCATGGGGCTTCCATAGGAATTCCGGTTGCGTTGTATTTATATGCAAAGAAAATTAATGTCCCATTTTTATGGATTATCGATCGAGTAGTAATTGTGGTTGCCCTGGCAGGCTTTTTTGTGAGAATGGGGAATTTTTTTAATTCGGAAATATACGGAATAGCAACAGACTTACCCTGGGGCGTAGTATTTGAACGAACCGGAGAAACCGTGCCCAAGCACCCGACACAATTTTATGAAGCGTTAAGCTATTTATTGATTTTTGCAATTCTACATCCATACTTTCTAAAAATACGCGACAAACAAAAAAACGGCCAAATTTTCGGCATATTTCTCATACTGCTTTTTTCTGCCCGATTCTTTATCGAATTCATTAAAGAAGAGCAAGTAAAATTCGAAGAGGGAATGGCATTAAATATGGGCCAATGGCTAAGCATACCGTTTATTTTAAGTGGAATAGGATTACTTTACTATGTAAATAATAAGAGAAAAATAAAAACTAAAAAAGCCTAGTGTAGTACATAAAATGTACACTAGCATAAAGGCACACAATTCATAACCAACGCATTATTTTAACGGAACCGAATTTTCAATAATGAATAAGGAAACAACAACACAGCATCAGAACCCATTCAGGATTGATCAACCAACGAAATGATGACCAAATAAAAGGTACAATGCGCAAATTAATACAAAACGGAATTGCAGTAGCAGCAGCACTTTTGCTCACAGTTGGATGCAGCGAAACAGATATAGAATATATTTTCCCAAAAGATTACTTACCGGCCTATCCCGAATCGTATTGGATTTATTCCGATGGCACTACAACCAAAGTATCGCCCGGATATCGCAAACATCGCTACTTTGATGAATTAGAGAGCACAGAACGCTCAGATGAAGTGTATGTGCCTTACATGGCTCCGCATTATGTTTACGGGTACAAAGTTACACAAAACGACAATCGCTATCCTTTAAAAAAATTACTTTCTGAAGTTAATGGCGAAACATGGAAGATAGGCGATTGGCTCAATGGAACCGTACATCGGAAAGTTATCGACAAAGACGTAGCTCTCACTTTATCGTCGCCCATTCTGAACACAGAAGAGCAAGTATTCGATAGTGTTATTGTAGTAATTGAATATATTAAGGAAACCGATACAACGTATCCCTGGAAACTGAAAGAATACTACGCACCTTTTGTTGGGCTTATCAGACAAGATATACGACGAAACAACGACTCGCTTATTGCTAAAGAGTTGGTTAGATATTATATAGCAGAGAAAAACTAATGTGGATAAACGGCAAAATACCGCTTACACGAACAATTTCGCCACAGGAACTTGCCCACATGCTACCACGCGAAGATACTGAGCTTATTGACAATGCCGTGCACATTAGCACATCGCGCATTCCCTTTTTTGCGCAACATAAACTTGTATTGCGCATAGACGACAAAACCATCAACTATAAACTTGGCGTTCCATCAATGTGGCCGCTCATCTTATTCTTATACCTCGCGGTACTATTCCTGGCCGGGCTCACCAACTGGAAAATGTTGGTTGTAGGATCGATTGTAGTTACTGGAATTGCCTTTGCCATTTATGTTTTGAACGATAAAGGAGCTCGCAATTATGTACACAAACACACGGGCGATCTGGTTGCCGACAATGACTTACCGACAATTCCTGTTGCTCCGGATAAATGTCCGGCTTGCGGGGCGCCAATATCTCAATACACACAAGAGTGCAGCGCATGCGGTTTAGTTTTTAAGGGACATAAGCCACTCCAAAAACCAGAGACTCACACCGGACCGGAAAGCACCCAAATTCATTATCACATTTCGAAATGAGACGAATTGCAGCAAATTACATTTTCCCTGTTTCGGGCAAACCAATCCGAAATGGCATTTTAGAAGTTGAAGATGACGGCACCGTGCGCAAACTCTACGACTTTGGCGGCGAAATGCGCGAATTGGCACACACCGAATTTTTAAACGGGGTATTGGTTCCCGGATTCATTAATATGCACACACACCTTGAGCTCGCTCATCTCAGTCAAATAACTCCTCCTGGGATGGGACTGCCTCATTTCATTAAATTTATTATTTCGCAACGAGACACACAGGCGACACAAACCGAGTTGCACACAGCCGACAACTACATGTACCGTAACGGAATAGTTGCAGCATGCGACATTTCCAATACCACAAGCACAATTGAAGTGAAACAACAATCAAAAATACATTACCACACATTTACAGAGGTCAGTGGCTTAATGCCAGAGGTGGCACAAAAACGCTTATCGCAAACCCTAACCATTTTAAACGCTTTTCGCGATGCCGGCCTATCGGCATCTGTTGCCCCGCATGCCCCATACTCCATTTCGGAGGAGCTGTGGAATAGCCTATTACCTGTTTTAAAAAGCGGAAAAATTACTACAATTCACAATCAGGAAAGCGACGAGGAAAACCGCATGTTTATGCAAGGTCACAGTAAATTAACAGAAACTTTTGGGAAAATGGGCATAATGGACAACCACTGGCAGAAGAAAGGTCAACGCTCATTGCCACATATTTTACCCTGGCTAAGTGGAACTCACTTGCTTTTAGTGCACAACACATACACCCAAACGACTGATTTACAAACCCTAATAAATAGCAAGCTACCAACAGGGCTGGTTTTATGTCCCACGTCAAACAAACAAATCGAAAATCGGTTACCCGCTATCGATGCCTTCCGACGAATGTCGTTCCCCATTATGTTGGGTACAGACAGCAATGCCAGTGGCCAATCGCTTTCGTTACTACCCGAAATGGTTTTGTTGCAAGAGGAAAAGAATGTGCAGTTTGCAGAGTTACTGGAATGGGCTACAGCCAATGCCGCAAAATTTATGGGTTGGTCTCAATTGGGAAGTTTCGAAGCGGGAAAAAAACCCGGCATCAACCTAATTAAATCGTTTGACTTTGAATCGATGAAGTTAAAACCGCACTCCTCAATTAAACGAATTCTATAATAAGTTAAAGGCAAGCAGAGACTAAGTGTCCGTCAATAAACTCCATTTTCTGCGTTACTCTTACTCAAACCCGCATTATTTACACCAGTAAACTCAACGGTTTTGAGTTACGAACCGACCAAAGGAAGCTCATGAGCACCTATGAATATATAGAGGCTCGCGAATAAAGCCTTGAAAATGGATTTTATTCACTGAACACTTCGACTTTACAGACAAGCTCTAAGTAATTCCACATCAACAGATTAGTGACTGAAAAACACAAGCACTAATTATTGTTCACTATAAAAAATGGTAAGTTGCGTGCGAACGTAAAGTCGGTAGAGGTAAGCACCAAGAGAGGCTCCTAGCAGGTTTGCAAAAAAGTCTAAAAACTCAGCACTACGATCGGTTACCAAATACTCTTGTGCCAATTCTATTGCGCCTCCGTACACTGCAGGGATAAGAAAACTCAACAGCACAAATGTCCCCAGGGTGGTTTTTTGCGTAACCAATAGCGCTCTAAAAACCAAAATAGCGAATAAAAAGTAGAAAATGAAATGTACAATTTTATCAGCATGAGTAAAAATCAGCCACTCTGAATTAATTTCAGAAACCGGCATCAAACACAAATAACTTATGAGCGAAACATAAAACAACAACACAAGGTGTGTACAAAGAACGTTACATTTACTTTTCATCTTTTTATAATTTTGATCTCTTTTTGTCAGATAGAATTACTTTAATCCTGTTTGTTCCATCTGATTACAAATGTTTTTATTGGAAGTATTGACTACATTGAATAGAAGAATCAGCGCAGTTTAAAATCAAAAGTCCAAAAATTCTGTATTCTTTCGTGCTGTTTTCGTAAACGTAAAATTAGAAGAATTAATTTTACAGAGGCGTCAACTTTGATTAACACAATTTACTATTCGACGAGTTTATCAAGCACGGTTTTTGTGTGGTTTAGATTTGACAAAATATCATCATTTGTTGATGAAAAACTGCGCAATCATGAACTATTAGGCTACAAAATGGTTAATTTTAACACAAGTATTGTCGATTTATAATTACTCAAACTAAATAACAGAAAAAACTCATCCTCATCAGGCAGTTACTGTTATTGTTCAAAAATAAACTTTTAACTATATGGCGGGCATCTACATTCATTATCCATTTTGCAAGTCGCGTTGCTACTATTGCGATTTTTATTCGGTTACAGAAGAGAAGCTAAGCGAAGCTTTTTTTCAGGCGCTACTCTTCGAGCTGAATTTACGCAAAAGTATGCTTGGCGATGCCGTTATTGAAACAATCTATTTCGGTGGCGGAACGCCCTCCTTGCTTTCGGCTCCCAAAATTGGACTAATAATTGAAGAAATTGCCAAGCATTTTAACATTGCCGATCATGCGGAAATAACCATTGAGGCCAACCCCGATGATGTGACTTCGGGATATGCACGACGATTGCACGAAGAAGGGGTAAACCGTATAAGCCTTGGAATACAATCGTTCTACAATTACCACTTACGATTGATGAATCGCCGCCACAAAGTACTTAAAGGCATAAAAAGTATAGAAATATTCAAAAGTGCAGGCTTCGATAATATTAGCATCGATCTAATTTATGGCCTACCCGAGTTTACACTAGCCGAATGGAAAAAAACACTTAAAAAAGCTGTAAATCTCGACATTCAACATATTTCGGCCTATCATCTAACGTACGAAGATAATACGGTATTTAGCACCTTAAAGAAAAAAGGTCTTCTTAAACCAGTCGACGAGGAATTGAGCTACCAACAGTTTATGTTGCTCAGTGAGTTTCTTGAGGCGAACAATTTTGTCCATTACGAAATTTCGAACTTTGGCCATTTAGGGCGGTTTTCCAGGCACAACATCAACTACTGGAAAAACATTCCCTATCTGGGATTGGGGCCTTCGGCACATAGTTTCGACGGAAAAAACCGTTATTGGAACGACTCCAACATCAGTAAATATATTCGTATTGACAAAAAGATCGGCGACATAATAACCAAAGAAGAACTTTCTGCAAAAGATTTCTTTAATGAATACATTATGACGGGGTTGCGCACCTACTGGGGAATCGATATCGATTATATCAAGGAACACTTTAGTGAGCAACAAGCCATTTCTACCGAACGATTTGCCACTCCATACATTGACTCAGAACATATTCGAAAAGAGCGCAACAAGCTTATTCTAACAAAAAAAGGAATGCTTATTTCCTATAAAATAATTGCCGACCTTTTTATGTCGTAGCATTTTTCCTGACAAAAGCCTATCAATGTATTTCTTAACAGCGATTTAGTGTTAAGGCAAACACTAAACTTCTGGTAAATTGCAAGTATTATTTTTTATAGCAGACAGAAAATGTGGGGATTGCGGTGTTCAGCAATCATTATTTTATCCCCAATGAAAAGATTAGAACCTGGCTCATAAGAGCATGACTGACTCGACACCTGTTATTCGCTCACACAGTAATTGCTACCAAATAAAAACACAGCACAACAGGCAACCGATTTTCTTGCTCATTAACAGAAATTTAACTATTATTACGCATCAAAACCAAAATCGATGAGCAAGGAAGGGAAATACAATACAGCAAATAAAACACCGGGCAGTACCAGCGACAACCGCCTTAGAAAACTCCTACATCAGCAGTCGACCTACATGTGGTCGTGGACACATGAACTGCCGCAACCCGATATTGACACGCCATTTTTCGACAAACTGGGTGTAACCAAAACCGATAGTGAGCAATTATCTTCAATTCATACGTTGGTAAACCCACTGGATCGGTATACGTGGCTTCGTTTTTTAGCCAAATTGCGCAATGCAAAGCCCATTGGGATTTTCGACATCCGATTTCAAAAGAAAAACGGAAAATCGCTATGGTTCAGAGTTACAACAGATAACGAGGCAATAAACACTAACCGATTCGGACTAATTACCGACATAACAAATGACAAAACTTTCTTAGAGCAATCGCGGAGCGAAAATGCCCGATTGGAAAAATCTACCCAGAATAACTTTGGGCTCAATATAATAGTCGATGAACACTTAAACATTAAACACATTCATAATGCTGGTTCAATTTTACGCCATTTACCAAAAAGTACCATTTCTGAATTAACCATCGATTCACTCATTGAAAAAAGCAGTCGCAACATCTTCCTAAAAGCTTTCCAACGCGCACTTAACGAACCCGACAAAGAGATAAAAACCGAGCTTACAACAAACCCGGTATACACTCGCCATCAGAAGTATCTGGAAATCATCATCATTAACAAATGTAAAGATCAGCAAATAAACGGATTGATAATCGA
This sequence comes from Salinivirgaceae bacterium, assembly GCA_027858775.1. Lineage (GTDB taxonomy): Bacteria > Bacteroidota > Bacteroidia > Bacteroidales > Salinivirgaceae > Salinivirga. Next base: position 23,427 of record JAQICA010000123.1, read on the forward strand.
TGCACGCGACATTACTCCACGCCGGGAAATGGAGAAACATTTAAAAAAACAAAAAGAAGAATACTGGGCACTGCTGGAAGAGTATGAGGCACAAAACACAAAAATAAAAATAAAGAACGAGATACTCGAAGCAAAAACTGACGAGATAACACAAATAAACCAAAAGCTCAGACAGTCAGAAAATCGATTTTTAAGCCTTGCGCGTATTGTAAATGAAGCCGTTACCATAAAAGAAGATGGGAAAACCGTTTTTGTGAGTAGTCGATTGGCAGAAATTACCGGTTACCCGATCGAAGAACTTTACAATTTTGAAATTTCAAGTTTGGCTGAAAAGCCCATACCGCAAAATGCAATTACTCTCGAAGAAGCAGGTATGCAAACGGTTAGTTTTTGGGGATTGGCCAAAAACGGAGAGCGGAAATTTTTCACAAACATTCACTATACCGAAAATGAGCCGGGGTTGCCAACCTACGATTTTACGATAACAAGTGATCGTACAAAAGAAAAAATCCAAAATGAACTCCTTCGTGAAAACGAAATGAAACTCAAGGCAACGCTCGAATCGCTGGACAAGTATATAATTGTAATTGACAATAAAGGATACATTATAAACTATTACGAACCCGACAGCTCTCACACCAAAGTGTTTCCGGACAACGTAAGTTTTGCCGGAATACACTATACAGAACTGCCCCTGCCCGACAGCTTTATCGAGCGCGTTCTTCAGGCAGCCATTGATGTACAGCAAAAAGGAACAACACAACAAGTGGAGCTACCACTGAAAATTCACGGAAAAGCACGATGGTACTATTTAAGCATCTCGCTAAGGCACAACACTAACGGACAAAATATTGGCTGGACTTTAGTAATGGACGACATTAGCCATATTAAAGCCACTGAAATGCAACTAAAAAACCGTGAAGCCCAGTTGTTCAGTTTAATTAATCATTTTCCCGACATTGTGGGACTAAAAGATGCCGAAGGACGATGGATTATTGCTAACAATAAACTGCGCGAATTGTATGGAATAAAACAGCAACCATATTTACTAAAAACGAGCAGAGAACTAGCAATTGTCATTCCCGAAAACAAACGAATTTACAATAAGTGCCACGAAACCGACATTACCGCCTGGCATAAAAAAGAGCAAATAAAATACGACATGGTGTTCGATAGGCCTGACGAAACACCACGCTCATTCGAAATTATTAAAGTTCCGGTATTCAACAATGAAGGCAATGCAGAGTGGTTATTATTGCTTGGTCGCGACCTAACAGATCGGAATATTATGACACAAGAGTTGAAAAAAGCCAAAGAAGAGGCCGAACGTGCAGATCAACTCAAGACAGCCTTCTTAACAAACATGTTGCACGAACTGCGTACACCCTTGAATGGCATCCTCGGATTTTCGCAAATTCTCAGCCACAAGAAACACGACCCAGAAGAAGAGAAAGAGTTCTTGCAAATTATATGGGAGTCGAGCAACATACTACTGGGCATTATCAACGATATTATCGATTTGTCGCGCATGGAAACCGGACAAATTAACATAAACATCAGACCCACAAACATAAAAGACCTGCTAAAAGGCATTTACGAATACTTCGAAACCAAATACGACACAAACAAAATAAACTTCAACCTTGTGTTACCTACCAAACCGGAGCAAATAATTATTGATACAGACGGAGTACGATTACAACAGGTCATTAACAATCTGCTTACCAATGCATTTAAATTTACTCATAAAGGAGAAATTAACTTAACCGTACAGATTAACACCATTAGCGAAAGTTTAGAAATTGAAGTAAATGACTCAGGAATTGGTATTGATGAAAAGCATTACGACACCATATTTGAACGATTCAGACAAGTTGAAGAAGGGTTTACAAGAGACTATGGAGGCGCCGGGCTTGGGTTGGCCATCTCGAAAAAAATATGCGAAATACTCAGCGGTAAAATTATTGTAAGCTCAGAAAAAGGCAAAGGAACCTCTTTTGTAGTGAAATTACCATACATTAATTCCGGTACAATTACAACGGAAGCAAAAATGCCACCCGACATTGGTTTCCTGCAAAACAAAACCGTGCTAGCTGTGGAAGACGATGCAGGAAGCTACCTCCTGCTCAAATCTATTCTAGGCAGTTCAGGCTGCAAGCTCATTCATGCTAAAAACGGGAAAGATGCATTAGAAACGCTTGAAGAACAGCCCAATATTGATGTTGTGCTAATGGACATTCAAATGCCCATAATGGATGGAATTGAAGCCACACGAAAAATCAGAAAAAGAGACCAGAAAATTCCCATAATTGCACAAACGGCACATGCATTTACAAACGATAAAGAAAAATGCGAACAAGCAGGGTGCAGCGCATATATCACTAAACCCATTCGATTCAACGAGCTGTTTAATGCACTATATAAAACATTGAAACAAGCAGATATTACGGTGTAGAAAAGTTATAGCACATGCGGCATACTATTTGGGGCCGCTACTAAAGGAAACATATTCCAACAATTTTCGTAAATTTGAAATAAAAACTATGATTACGGATAATCAAATAAGACATCAAATATTTCGCAGAGTTAGCCGGATTCCTAAAGAAAAACTGAAGGAATTAAGTGATTTTTTATCCAAACTTGAAGATAGTTTTAGTAAAAAGCAAAAAGTCCTATCTTTTGCTGGAGCTTGGAAAGACATTGATGACGATGTATTTAGCGAATTAACGGACAAATTGATTGAAAATCGAAGCAAAAACAGAAAAAGGATAGATGAATAGGACATTAATTGACACTGATATTTTGTCTTACTACTTTAAGGGCAATCAGATAGTTGTAAAAAACTTTGAAAATTATCTTCAAGACTTTGATTTAATTGAAATCAGCATCATTACATACTACGAAATTATTGGTGGCCTGATGGCTAAAAACGCACTCATGCAACTCAATGTTTTTCAAGATTTTGTTGATCAAAATATAGTTGTTCCGATGACAGAAAATTCAGCGAAGATTTCGGCTGAATTATATTCGACTCTAAGACAACAAGGCAATACTGTGGATGATATTGACCTATTAATTGCTGGAGTTGCAATTGATAACGATTTGACATTGGTCACAAATAATGAAAATCATTTTAATCGCATACCTGGATTGCGGGTTGAAAATTGGTCTAAGCACATGCTATAACAGCGGCGTATAAAGCAAAGCCAGGACGTGTGTTTTCGTGAGCTCCGCAGAACAACAAATCTTTGATTCGTATGATTATTCGAGAGTCCTCGAATTGCTAACAAAATTGGTAATTTTACAATTCGGGATTCGGGGCTTTCTTTTAACACCCCCAAACTTCGTTTTGACGGCAAAGAATGTACATTTGTAAAACAAAGCTTTGGCTTTGAGACCAGTTTTGCGGTCTTTTCAAGTGAGGTATTCACTTCATCGCTGCAACGATATGGCACTTTCAAAAACAAACCGACTGCAATAAGCCGAACATTTTTTACCTAAGTTGAGTGATTTAATGGCATGGAAAAATGCTTTATTCAGGTACCCCCCTCCGACTTAGAATTTGTCGGGTTTTACTGAATAAGTAAGGTGAAAAAAACACACTTTCATTGTTGTTAGTAAGAATCACTCAGTTGGGGGTTCAGTAGCAAAAACTATTGTATAACACCATAATTGCAGTAAAAAATTATTTTTTTCAGGTAACGTTTCCAGTCGAAATTATATACATTTGTCCCAGTATAGATAAAACAACCTGAAATCATTTAAAATACTAAAAATGAAGAATATACTTGTAGTAGGTGCCGGCGGGCAAATAGGTTCTGAACTCGTACCCTACCTGCGTGAGCAGTATGGTAACAGCAACGTTGTTGCAACAGACATTGACAAGAAAAAATGTGCAAACCTTTCCGACGGACCGTTCGAGCAGTTAGACGCCACAAATGGCAAAGAATTTCACGAAATAGTGAAAAAATACAAAATCGATGCTATTTACAACATGGTTGCACTGCTATCGGCCACAGGCGAAAAAAACCCTGAACTTGCGTGGAAAATTAATATGGGCGCACTGGAAAACAGCCTGAACATTGCCAAAGAAAATAATTGCAGTGTATTCACGCCTAGTTCCATTGGAGCATTCGGACCAACCACGCCTATGGACAACACACCTCAGGATACCATTATGCAGCCCAACACCATTTACGGTGTATGCAAAGTCTCCGGCGAGTTGCTCAGCAACTATTACCACAGTCGTTTTGGTGTTGATACGCGTTCGGTACGGTTTCCGGGAATTATTTCAAACGTAACCCTCCCCGGCGGCGGCACAACCGATTATGCAGTGGAAGTTTACTACGAGGCCATCAAAAAACAGCAGTACACCTGCAACCTTGGAAAAGGAACATTCCTGGATATGATGTACATGCCCGACGCCATTAAAGCATGCGTACAATTAATGGAAGCTGATCCGACAAAATTGATTCATCGTAACTCATTTAACATTTCAGCAATGAGCTTCGATCCGGAGATGATTGCCGATGAAATAGCCAAACACATTCCCGAATTTAAGATGGCGTACGATGTGGATAAAGCCAAACAAGCCATTGCCAACAGCTGGCCAAACTCCATGGACGACAGTGCCGCGAAAGAAGAGTGGGGATGGAACCCTCGATACAACCTAGCTGCAATGACCATCGACATGCTCGAAAAAATTCAGGAAAAATTTGACAAAGGGCTTATTTAGTGCATAAGTTGAAGGCATACAAAACCTCACAACAATACACGAAATTGCAAAAGGCTCCTTATTACCGGGAGCCTTTGCTAATTATTAGGGATAGATTTAATCAGATTGGGATAGATAAATGCAAGCCCCGTATCGGGCAAAAAGCAAAAAAATGTGTAAGTTTGTGCGAGAACACCAAGAATATATCTATGGATAAAATTAAACTCAATGTACTCGGCATATCGTACAGTCAAACCCAAACGGGCGCCTATGCATTAATTTTGGCAGAAGAGGAAGGAGAAAGAAGGATTCCGATTATTATTGGCGGGTTCGAAGCCCAGGCTATTGCCATTGAGCTTGAAGGATTAAAACCACCACGACCATTAACACACGACTTATTGGTCAGCTTTGCAGAAGCATACAACATAGAGGTTGTAGACATTACAATAAACAGATTGGAAGAGGGAATATTTTACTCCGAAATAAATTGTTTCAACGGAACAAATCGTATAAAAATAGATGCGCGCACAAGCGACAGTATTGCACTGGCCTTAAGGTTTAAGTGCCCCATTTACACTACTCTTGAAGTGATGGAAAAGGCCGGAATTCAGCTTGAAACAGAGCATCAGGAAAATGCCGGCACAAAATCAGAAGACGAAAATAAAGATTCACAAAACGCCGAATACGCAAAAAAAACCACAGATGAGCTCAAGGGACTTATGAATGAAGCTATTGAGAAAGAGAACTACGAGTTAGCATCGAGGCTACGCGACGAAATTCAGAAAAGAGAAAATCAATAACCAGCAGTTGCAATGGTGATTTTTTTAAATTTTTTGCTAAGTTTGGCATTCGTAAAAATCAAACTTGCATAGGACAACAAGAAATTGGAATCCAATGTGTCGGCAATCCGGCCGATAGCCTGCAACTGCGCTAAAAACATAAAACGTACAAGTTGGCCTGATATAGCGACAAAATGTTCGCTCAGGATTTTTACACAATAAATATTAAGCATTGTTGAACTAAAATATATAATCGTGAAAATTCCACAAATAGTACGCATATCAATTGCGACAGTTGCCATACTGCTACTTACACAGTTGGTATTTGGACAAACTGACACAACGGCAATTATTGCCGACCCGGAACCGCTTTCAGAAGCTATAGATACAACAGTTGCAGCCTCGAATACTGTCGCTGATGGAGAACATGGAATTCAATCGATGGCAGAATTAGGCGGTATAACACTTATGAGCACTATGCGCGGATTACTTGGGATGGCTGTACTTGTTTTACTGGCATGGCTGGTAAGTATCGACCGAAAAAGCGTAAACTGGCGCGTTGTAATCATAGGGCTTGTCATACAGGTTGGATTGGCCCTGGGAGTATTAGAGGTGTCAGCGATTCAGGCTGTTTTTGAATTTGTAGGAAAAATATTCGTCAAAATTCTCGACTTTACAAAAGCTGGAAGTGAATTTATTTTAGGTGACCTAATGGACATGTCGAAATACGGAATGATATTCGCTTTTCAGATCTTACCCACCATTATTTTCTTTTCTGCACTGACGAGCGTTTTATTCTATCTGGGAGCAATACAAAAAGTAGTGTATGTGCTAGCCTGGCTCATGACCAAAGCGATGCGATTAAGTGGTGCTGAAAGCTTATCGGTTGCGGGAAACATTTTCCTCGGACAAACAGAATCGCCGCTGATGATTAAGGCGTATCTACCCAAAATGAATAATTCAGAAATGTTTCTGGTTATGGTAGGAGGAATGGCAACTGTAGCAGGCGGCGTACTGGCTGCCTATGTTGGTTTTCTTGGAGGAGACGACCCCGTTCAGCGGTTGGTTTTTGCAAAACACTTACTCACAGCATCTGTAATGGCTGCACCGGGCGCCATTGTGATATCAAAAATTATTGTTCCCCAAACACACAAGATCAACCAAACGGTTGAAGTTTCGAAAGAAAAAGTAGGTTCGAACTTCCTCGACGCCATGTCGAATGGTACAACCGAAGGTTTGAAACTGGCAGCCAACGTAGGTGCTATGCTGTTGGTGTTTTTTGCATTTATTGCTTTTGCCAATTATATTTTGGTTAAAGTTGGCGATTTAACTTCGCTCAATGCCCTAATTGGCGATATAACAAACGGCCAATATAATGAAATGAACCTGCAATTTATTCTTGGATACACACTTGCGCCACTAATGTGGCTAATTGGTGTTGCATCGCAGGACATTGCGCTACTTGGGCAGCTTTTGGGTGAAAAAATTATCGCCAGTGAATTTGTAGGCTATACCAGCCTGGCCGAATTAAAGGCAGAAGGTGCATTTGCCAGCAGTAAATCTGTTTTTATGGCCACATACATGCTTTGTGGATTTGCCAATTTTGCCAGCATTGGTATTCAAATTGGAGGTATTGGTGGACTGGCACCAAATAAACGCGAGTTTTTGTCGAAATATGGTATTCGTGCACTTGTGGCAGGAACACTGGCCTCGTTGCTTTCGGCAACCATTGTAGGAATGATTTTAGGATAATACAGAAATACGCAACTTTTGCTGATGCTCTGAAAGAAAAGCCATTTTCCTATACAGACATCGGTTAAAGTTGCGAACTTATAGAAAAACCGCGTCATGCAATGAGCATGACGCGGTTTTTATTTATTCGTCTGTTATAAGCACTATTTGTAATTACGCATTACATCTAACACATAATCAATATCTTTTTCAGTGTGTGAGGCGTTAATCTGGAAGCGAATTTCCTCATCACCTTTAGGTACAACCGGAAAGTTTAGTCCGGTAGCCAATATTCCATTCTCATTCAGATATTTTACTATATCGCTGGTTTTTTTCGAATCGCGAACCATAAGTGGCACAACCGGATGGTCGCCCTCGATGGTTTCGTACCCGGCCTCGCGCAACGATGAATCGAATTTGCGTGTCATGGCACGAAGGTGAGCCAAAATTTCAGCGCCCTCTTCCGACTCCAAAATATCGAGCGCTTTAATAGCTGCTTCGGTTTCAGACACTGTAATGGGGTTTGAGTAAATGTAAGTGGGAGCACTTTCCCGTAAATAGTTCACAACTTCGTTAGACGATACTACGTATCCACCATTTACACCAAAGGCTTTTCCAAGTGTTCCCACTAAAATATCAACCTTTGCATTGGTATACTCCTCTGTTCCCCGACCCGTATTACCAAACGATCCTACTCCGTGGGAATCGTCGGCTATAGTGATCACGCCTTCCTCGAACTTATCGTTATATTTTTCGCAAATTGCAACAAACTCATCAAGTGGTGCATTGTCGCCACGCATACTAAAAATGCCATCGGTAATAACCAGTGCACGTTTGGCTTTACCCACAGTACGCTCCAGCGCTTTTTCCAGATCAGCCATATTGTTATGGGCATAAATCTCTTTCCCTGCCGGACGACCCAAACGCATAGCATTAATAATGCAATTATGGTTCAGCTCATCGCTAATAAGCACCGTTTCTTTGGTTGTAAGTGGAAATATTACGCCAATACTGGTCACATATGCTGAGCTGAAAATCATTCCTGCCTCGCGTCCGTGGAACGCTGCCAACCGTTTCTCCAACTCTATGTGCGCCTTAAACGTACCATTAATAAATCGTACAGCACCGGGTCCCACACCAAATTCGGCGGCTCCCCGCTCTTCGGCGTCAATCATATCCTTACGTAACGATAGCCCCAGATAGGAATTAGAGTTCATGCGAATAAACTCCTTTCCGCCTTGTCCTTCGAGCAAATAGCGAGGGCCTTTGCCATCGCATGGCTCAACAACTTTAGTTATTACTTTTTCTGCGCCTTTTGCACGTCCGCTCTCTGTTAATGCGTCTACATCGGCCGTCAAAACCTTATTTAATTTATTTAATGACATAATACCTCCTTAATATTTAATTTTATGATTTAGTTTTACATTTCATAAATTAGCAACAGCAACTACATTACCTAAATGCAAAGCGCTCATGCAAAATACATTACAGCCGCAATTTGCACAACCGCAAATATAGTCAAAAGTAATAAATTTTATCTTGCACAAAGGCTTTCCTCAGCTACTTTTAATTCCAAAATTCCGCAACGATTTAGAAGCTTTCAAACGAAATCGTTGCGGAATTTAGAGATCAATCACTGTGTAGTGCCAGCAGAACCCCTTGCCTTTGGAAGTATTCTTGCAAAGGCTACATAGTGCTTGCCCGAAAAGTCCAATTTACTCACAATTAAAACAATTTTTCAATAGTGTTCGTGAGCTAAAGGTTCTGCGTTACGCCCTTTCTGAAAACAGTTATCCAGAGAATCGAGACGCTTTGATTTTCATAAAGGCCAAGCCTTGAACTTGAACTTTTCGAACCGAGTCATGACTAAAATTTAGTCACGAACGATATTTATTATTAGACAATTATAAAAGAGCATGTTACTTATTGTACTTATCATGGCGAGCTCCATATGACCATTAAAATCAAAATTATAAACATATAAATCAAGCACTCAGAA
>JAQICA010000163.1 GCA_027858775.1 Salinivirgaceae bacterium
GTTTAGGAAACCGCTATTCTATCCCTTGAACTATGGAGCCGTTTTTATGGGGTGCAAAAATAGCATTTTTTCATGAAACAGAAAACCGAACTGTCGGACAATTTATAATTATTGTGCACAAGTAGTTTTGCGTTCTCTTTTTTAAGTTACGCTCCTTGCAGTACTATGGCGATTGAATTTTAAATAAAAATTAAGGCCAGTGCCACCGCAATCAACAAAGCGGGAAGCATGTTCATTATTTTAAGTTGCTTGATTCCCAGGATATTGAGTCCCAGCCCCAGCAAAAGTAGTCCGCCTACCGCCGTAAGTTCATTTACAACAGGTGTGGTTAGGTAATTGGCAAGCATAGAAGCAAATATCGTTAATCCGCCTTGATAGAGAAATAGCGGAATAGCTGAAAATAGCACGCCAATGCCAAAGGATGCAGCTAGTGCCACAGACGAGAATCCATCCAGCATCGATTTGGCCATCAGTAGGTTGGGCTCGTCGCCAAGGCCCTCTTCAAATGCGCCCAAAATGGTCATGGAGCCCATACAAAATAATAAAAACGAAGTTACAAACCCTTCGGTAAATGTGCTGCTGCTTGCATTGAGTTTGTTTTTTATCCAATTACTGAAGCGTTGAAACGCAGCATCGATGTCGAGTGCTTCGCCAAAAATAGTCCCGATAACAATGCTTGAGACCAAAATCAGAAAATTATCTGTTTTACCGGCCATGTGAATTCCCAAAAACAGCGTAAACAGCCCGATGGCTTGAAATACCCTTTCGGTGATGCGCTTAGGGAGCCGCGAACGGATTAAAAGTCCTAATAAACTTCCTCCAATTACTGCTGCCGTGTTGATTATTGTTCCTATCATAATTTTGTTTTCAAATTGTACGTAATGATGTGGCTTTTTTTATACGTCGGTGCGGCCACAAATTATTGAGTAAGGACAAAATTTGCAATGGTTTACATTTTCTGTTTGGTAAAATGGGTTACTGTCGTCGAATAGATGTGCCAACAGGTTTTTTAGTTCCTGCTCAAAATCGGCATACATTTGCGCGAAGCTTTCTCCTTTGCGGTCGCTAAAAATAAGCTCCTGCACCGGCTTGTCTTCCTGAATGTATAAAAGTGCGGGAATCAATGGCGTATTCGTGCTAAACGATTGTTCGGAAGCTATATATGCGTAGTACATGGCCTGAAAAACGGCGTCGGAGCGTTTGCTGTTTCCAAAATCAAATAAATCGACAAATTTGGGGTTGGATGTTGGTACACGTCCTGTTTTGTAGTCAATTACAAAAATGCGCTTATCCATGAGTTGCATCCGGTCTACTTTTCCGGCTAAGGTGTATGTGGTGTCGTCTACCGTTATTTCCCGTATGTATTCATCTTCAAGGCCATAAAGCTGAAATTCGCCCTGTCGGGCATCGTTTCGCAACATGCGCTTTACATAGCGTAAAACAACTTGCTCTATGAGCGTAACCAGTCCATTGTCGATGCGTTGCAACTCCAGATTGGCATAATGGGTCTTCATATTGTTCCGTATGCTCTCGAGAATGAGCGCATCATTATTCAGTTTTTTAGTTTCTTCGGGTGTTAGTGGTTGCTGTTGCTTTTGATAGGGGAGGTAGAGTTCCTCCATGGTATCGTGAAAAACCAGCCCGAAAATGCGCTGATCGACACCTGCTTCAAGCTTATCTGGTTCTTTCATTTTTACCAAATACCGAAAGTAAAATTGAAGTGAGCAATTAATATAGGAATTTAGTTGAATGGGGAAGAGTTTGCGCCCTTCTGTATATTTATTCAGTAATTCTTTTACCTCTGGTGTTTTGTGTATAACCAGCGGAGTGTTGTTTTCTGTGGTTAATGTGTGACTGAAATGGGTTTTGTTTACCTTTTGGTGTAGCTCAAACGTAAGTTGTTGCAGAAACCGTGAGGGCTCACCGTAGTCGGAGTCCGATTCGTCGCTGTTGTAAATGAATGTAATGGACGATGCACGCTGTATTGAGCGATAAAAATAGTAAGCAAAAATGGCATCCTGATGCTCAAACGTGAGCAGTCCATAGGCTTTTCGTAAGTTGTACGGTATAAAGCTTGGTGCTACACTCGATTTGGGCATGAATCCTTCATTGACACCCACCATTATTAAATGCTCAAAATCAAGGGAGCGGGTTTCAATGAGTCCCATTAGTTGAATTCCCCGTAAGGGCTCTCCTTCTAGTGTAATGGTTAATCCCGAAAGTACTTTCGATATAAGGCGTAAAACAATGGTGTCGGGCAGTTGTAAGCTGTACATTGCAAGTTGCTGTCTGAGTTGCAAAAGTGCTTTGTACATCAGCAGGGCTGTTTCGCAATTTATTTGATTGGCAGTATTCTCATCAGCCGGATTACAGGAATCGATCCAGTGAGCTAAAATATCGGTCAGGTAGTCGATAAGTGGCTTGCGTTCTGGTGGGAAGAGTTTTATGAGCCAGTCATCATCAGCCATTGTTTGTGATGCAATATAGAGCTGGTTGCTTTTGCGAAGTTTTACCACCAGCGAATCGGTAGACTTGTGGTGTATGGCCTGCATAAGCAATTCAATTACCCATTCGTTTTTGTAAAAAAGGTCTTTGTTGCGTATGACCGATTGTTTTCCAACTTGCAAAAGAACCTGCATGAAAGCGAAAATCCCACTGTTTTTGGCCGGTAGCCCCATGGTAATATTCAATCCTTCCACATCGGGTGGGATGGTGTCGAGAATAGTTGGCAGTAGACTTTCGTTGGCAAGTATCAACCCGTTTTTGAGCGGATTGCTTCTGTCGCTTTTAATTTCGGTTAGTGCACTGGTGGCAGCGGTAGCCATTTCTACCTCGCCGGGAAGTGCTTTTATTGTAATGTCTTTTGAGTGCTCGATATTGCTAAAATTTGCTTTGTCCGTTAAAGCCGATGGGAATTGGGTGAGGTTTGAGCGCATAAAGTAACCAGCTTCCTGCATGACATCGTCGATGTAGTATTGGTCGTAATCCCAGTAAAAAAGAGCGCCGGCATTTTTTGCGTCCTCAAAAATGGTTTTTTCCGATGTGCTTAACGCATTGAACCCGATAAATACCGGACGTTTGCTTTTATAATTAAGGTTGCCGGCTTTTGCCAATTCGGCTACTTTCCGATACATCATGCCTTCGTAGCCAACGCCTTTTTGCTCAAGTAGTTTTTTGTAATCGGTGTAGAGTGAATTGAGGATTTGCCAAAATTGCAGAAACTGCTTGCGCACTTTTGGATCATCATCTTTGCCACCCTTGGTGTAAAGAGCAGTCCAGAATTGTTTTATCAATTTTATTTGCTCATCGCCGGCGCCCTGAAACAAATCTTCAATTTCTTTCAGGTCTTTCACATATTGGAATACCCTGCCTGCATCAACCATGTACTTGTCTAAATCGTCGAAGTCGGCCAAAATCATCTCCCCAAAAAACCAGAATTTCTCTATGCTTTCCGCATTTTGCACTTTTGTGCGATACAGATCGTATAAATATGCGATTGCCGGTACAGTTTCTATTTTGTTGAGCTCGCCGGAGTGTCGCATAAATTCACTAATAGTCAGCATTTCGGGAGCTAATAAAGGTTTATCTATTTTTTGCGAAAGAATATAATTGAAAAAGATTTTGGGGCGTTTACCCGGCATAATTATCATTAGATCTTCCAAATGTCCGTTAAAACGTTTCAGTAAATCGGCAACCACTAAATCTAAAAACCTGTTCATTATAATATGGTTAATGCATTGATAAAACGAAAATTGCTGTTAAGTTCCTGTAGTGCTACGGAATTTATACAAAACTACAAATTATTGAAGATTACTAATGCAGTAACAGTGTGTTTATGTTTTGAAGTAGGGTAATTAGTTAACTGAGGAATTGGGGATTGAGGAATTGGTTGATTAAGGAATTGAGGAATTGAGGAATTGGGGAATTAAGGGATTGGGGAATTGGGGAATTCAGGAATTGAGGGATTAAGGGATTGAGGAATTGAGGAATTGGGGAATTGAAAAATTAAGGAATTAAGGAATTAGGGAATTGGGGAATTAAGTAAATGAAAAGCGAAAAATTGATTCCTGAATTGGATTGATTTATTGGAAGTAGAGCCGCAATGCATTGCGGCTGATGGTTTTTGTTCATTTGGTTATGGCTGTAGAGACACAATGCTTTGTGTCTTTTTGCCTTTGCCCAAAACCATGCACCAAACGCCAATTCCGGAGGAATCGAATGTCTGTAGAGAAATGTACACGAGGGATATATCACCGCGCCGGAGCTTTCATTTCTTGTAACGCAAAAATCATTGGTGAAACGGAGGATGAGTGGATTGGTTGATTAAGGAATTGAGTAGGGATGAGTGATTAGTGAAAAGCGAAAAATTGATTCCTAAATTGGATTGATTTATTGGAAGTAGAGCCGCAATGCATTGCGGCTGATGGTTTTTTGTTCATTTGGTTATGGCTGTAGAGACGCAATGCTTTGTGTCTTTTTGCCTTTGCCCAAAACCATGCACCAAACGCCAATTCCGGGGAAATTGAATATCTGTAGAAAAATGTACCGCCATATTCAAAATTCAAAATTAATTTCCAAATATTTTTGCAGGAATAAAATAATTATCTTGATGTTGCGTTTCTAATGTTGTAAATTGCTCATTATCATGAATAGAAAAACAATCGTTTTTAACTTCAATATTTAAAATTGCCTATGAAAAAATCATTTACACCACAATCTAATCCGGATTTTTTAAGCCATTTAACCGGAAAATCTCCAAAGGTAGCTAAGCCGTCGAAAGCAACGATCGACAATATTATGGCTTATGTAAACAGTACACAAGAGATGCAAACTAAACAAATGGGAGCACAGAAATTATTTCTCAATTAGTACGACATTAATACCGATAACTTGTTTTTTTCTTTTTACACTTTTGCTATGGTGAATCAACACCATGGCAAAAGTGTTTTTTTATTTCCGCAATAGCGCAACAGCCTGCTCAATATCCTTCACAGGTTCAAAGCAGGTGTTTCCCTTACAAACAATGATGGAGTCTTTCTTCCCGTTTGTAAGAGGCAGTACGTCGGGCCATAAATTGAATTTCAAACATTCATTTAGCAACGCTTCTTTATCAACCTGTTTCCCAATACTTACGAATGGCTTTTCTTTTGTTTGATGATAAACATCAATCCAGGAACCTAGCATTAACGGGTGTTGCACCATTAGGGAACCCATCCTTTTCAGCATTTGCTGTACAAGCGCTAAATATTCTCCATTTTCGAGCACATAGCCTAGCGAGAACCCGACCTGAGCCATCATGGCATTTGATGAGGGCATTACCGTATCAATCCAATCGGTTTTCTTTGTAAATAGTTGCTGATTAAGGGGATAGTAGTTCAGTAGATCCTGCTCTGCTGATTTGAAGAGTTCCAACGCTTGTTGGAATATTTCATCTGAAAGTGTTAACCATTCACGATTGTGTGTGTGGACATACATTTTATAGAAAGCATTGGCAGAAAATGCATAATCATCTAGCATACCATGGCCTGCATGGTAATTTAAAATGCGCGGAATGTAACTTTTTTCGCGCCAGATTTTTGCAATAAACACTGCAATTCCCTTTGCCTGATCAAAATGAGCTGCACTGCGAGTAATTTTGTAAGTGTCCAGTAATGCTCCGGCCAAAAGGGCATTCCATGCTGCTATGGCTTTATCATCGCGCACAGGCCTTACTCGTCTTGCTCGTTGATCAAAAAGCTGTTTTTTCAATGGTTTCAGGGCATCTATTTGGTTTTTGATGGTATGTGAATCAAGTGCGGTTATTTTTTCAGGATCAATTCTAAGCACATTGGTCTTTTCCCAGTTGCCCTCGGGTTGCACATGAAAATGATCAATCCATTTTGAATCTTGCACTATTTCTGTGAACTCATCATATTTCCAAGTGTAGAATTTACCTTCTTCTCCTTCGCTGTCAGCATCAATCGCTGTGGCAAAAAGGCCGTCAGTACGTTTCATTTCATGTGTAAGAAAATCAAATGTTTCATCTACAACGTTTTGCAAAAAAGGATGATTAGTGATGTATCCAACTTTTGCATAGAGTGGCAGCAATTGAGCATTGTCGTAAAGCATCTTTTCAAAATGTGGAACATCCCAACTTTTGTCTACCGAATAGCGCGCAAAACCACCGCCCACATGATCGTAAATCCCGCCTGAAGCCATTGATATCAAAGTATAACCAATTTGATCCATTACCGCCTGGTTATGTTGACTAAGCGTGATGGATAGTAATCCGTTTAATTTGACAGGCATCGGAAATTTTGGTGCGCCTTTTCCACCACCGTTTTCGGTATCATAATTGGCTTTCCACTGTTTTAACAGTTGCGAGGTTATTTGTTCATAATCAGAAGATGCCATTTGCCCCTTTTGGAGAATTTGTTCATTTCTGTTTAGCTTTCCCTGTATTTCATCGGCTGTTTTTCGTACCAAATCAGGTTGTTGTTTAAATGTCATTGCTAAACGTTCAATTAAGCTCATCCATTCAGCCTTTGGGAAGTATGTGCCCCCGTAAAATGGCTTTCCGTTTGGTAAAAGAAAAACGTTTAACGGCCAGCCCCCCGAACCGGTAATCATTTGCACTGCATCCATATAAATTTGGTCGATCTCCGGTTTTTCTTCCCTATCTACCTTTATCGCAATAAAATGTTGGTTCATCAGTTGAGCAGCCTTCGGGTCTTCAAAAACCTGATGTGCCATAACGTGGCACCAGTGACAGGCAGCGTAGCCGATGCTTACAATAATAGGTTTGTTTTGTTCTTGAGCTTTTTCAAAAGCTTCATTGCACCATGGATACCAATTCACAGGATTGTCGGCATGTTGTTTAAGGTAAAGACTGTCGGCTTTGTGTAAGTGGTTTTGCATATTTTTTTATGTGAAACACTCAGCGAAACTTAATTGTTTGCATTACCTCAGGTTAAAATCAAGATGGACAAATCCTACAACGGCGACTGAAACCACATCCTGCCTGACCGTGGAACGAATCGCTGATTTGGCGTTCCATAAGTCGCAGTGTGAGTAACCGAATAAACCGGATCGGCGCATTTCTCTTTTTTTTCTGTTTGTAGAAAACCTCCCGCCGCGACTATTGTACGATTGATAGGAAATACCCACAGCCCAAAGGACTGATAGCAATAGCCCTGGGCAACGCCCTGAGATTTATGGTAGCAGCTCCATAAAAAATGTATCTTTGCTTCAAATAAAATTTCAAGAATGTACACAATTATTGATATTGAAACAACCGGCGGAAATGCCAAAAAAGAAAAAATAACTGAGGTTGCTATTTATAAATTTGATGGGGCAGAAGTTGTAGATGAATTCGTTACCCTTATTAACCCTGAACAAAGTATTCCATATTACATACAGCAGCTAACGGGTATTACTAACGAAATGGTGAAAGGTGCTCCAAAGTTCTACGAAGTGGCCAAAAATATTGTTGAAATAACCGAAAATGCGGTGTTTGTTGCCCACAATGCAGCATTTGATTACAATTTTATTCAGGAAGAGTTTCGGAGCTTAGGCTACGATTTTCACCGGCAGGTGTTGTGTACTGTCAAGCTCAGTCGTAAAATTATCCCTGGACATGCCTCTTACAGTCTTGGCCATTTATCCGATGCATTGGGCATTAGCCTCCAAAATAGACACCGTGCTGCAGGCGACGCCTTGGCTACTGTGCATTTGTTTCAACACTTGCTTACCCAAATTAAAGATGCCGATATTACCGATGTAGCTCTTGGCGATATGCTTACCGGATTAAACGAAAATCTGGACAAAAATACCTTGAAACACCTGCCTGAATCAACTGGTGTTTACTATTTCAGGAACGAAAATGGTGAGATTATCTATATAGGAAAGAGCATCAACATAAAAAAGCGCGTGCACGACCATTTTGCCCATAAAAAGTCGATGCGTAGCATACAAATGAAAGCAGCTATAGCCGAAATCGATTGTGTGAATACTGGCAGTGAGCTTATTGCATTGCTCCATGAAGCTGCCGAGGTCAAACGGTTTATGCCCATGTATAATAAATTATTGCGGCGTACTATATTTAACTGGGGATTATATATTAATAACGATGAGCAAGGATATATGAACCTCGCATTGCAGCGTAATACACCCAAAAATGGCACTGCTTTGGTATTGTATAAAAATAAAAAAGAAGCAGAGAATCACCTCTTTGCGCAAATTGAAAAATACGAACTATGCCAGAAGCTTTGTGGTGTGTATAAATCGACCAAAGCATGCTTTCATCATCAAATAGGTATGTGTCGTGGAGCCTGCATAGGAGCGGAAGATCCCGACCAGTATAATAAACGTGTAACGCAATTTTTAGTCAATACAACCATTCCCTCAAATAGTTTTTTTATTATTGATAAAGGACGCAATGCAGGAGAGAAATCAATT
Organism: Salinivirgaceae bacterium; assembly: GCA_027858775.1. Lineage (GTDB taxonomy): Bacteria > Bacteroidota > Bacteroidia > Bacteroidales > Salinivirgaceae > Salinivirga. The sequence continues at coordinate 8,437 of JAQICA010000163.1, forward strand.
GTTCACATTGAGAATGGCATTTATAAAGGGTTTGGATATATCGAAACCGAAGAAATGAATAACCTTGAGAACCTCTCTCATGCCATAGAACTACATGACGACAATAAAGATGTACGTACAATTATTGTAAGTTTTCTTACCCGTAAACGCTACGAGAAGGTACTCCAATGTGGAGAGTAAACCAATCAGAATTCTGGGGCTACGCTTTCCGAAAAGTCGCAATGTGAGTAACCGAATAAACCGAAACGGCGCAGTCTCCGGTTAGCCTGAATCCCGCACGAACTGTGCGTTGGCGGTACCCCCCTAGGGCAGGGGGTGAGCGGTGGGGATGCCTGCACACGAAGCAAATCGCAGCGGAGGCCTGCCTGCGCGTGGTGCCCATCGCTGATTACCGTTTCGTTCCGAAAAGTCGCAATGTGAGTAACCATATAAACCGGATTGGCGTAATTTTCCTTTATGCCTGTTTGTAGAAACCCTCACGCTGCGACTATTGTGCGATTGATTGGTTTCTCCGCAGGTCGCGGTGTGAGTAACCGAATAAACCGGATTGGCGTAATTCTCTTTTTTTCCTGTTTGTTGATAACCTCACGCTGCGACTATTGGTAACATGGCGATGAATACTGGGTTTATATTCCGTGGCTAAACAATGTATCGGTTTTGTACACCTTCCGCTGATAATTTTTTTCTTACATCGTATTGCCG
>JAQICA010000222.1 GCA_027858775.1 Salinivirgaceae bacterium
CCAACAATTGATGCCCAGGAGGACTCAAATTTTAAACGAGAGAAGAGACAGGTGTTTTAGAAAAATAAATTTGGCACACCAGAGAAGGGCAGCAAAGGCTTACCTCCTGACCCAGGAGATGGTGATGGAGGAAACCCGATTCCTATTTCGGGAGGAGCCGTTTTGCTCGGTGTAGGGTTAACATTATATGCATTAAAAAAAACAAAAAAAAGGGAGTCTTAACAGATTCCCTTTTTTTGTTATATATTTTTCACTAATACCACGCAAAAACACCCGTTTTAACACACTAATTCGCACTTTTTTTATATTATTGTATTCTATAAAAACGAGCTATGCTAGAAAGGCATTGGCAAACGTACAAGAAATCAAATAAAATTAGTGTGAAAAAAAATCAAATCATATACGAGCTTATCCATTCCCGCAAATCTTTTTTCTCCAAAGAAGAAAAAATAAAGCTGATAAAAACCGGCAGCACATTAGCCAATGCTGAATTAGCATTTGAAAACAAACTATTTGAAGAAAAATATTATAGCTTATTAAAGCTACTGGCAGATATTATTCTTTTGATCGACAATAAAGGAAATGTAATAAAATCTACCGTTTGCGAAGAATACCAGCAAGAGTATACCATACCGACAATCGAAAGCATTTCAAATCATGTTAATGAAGATTCTTCTTGTGTATTCGCCTCAAAAATAAATCAGACACTAAAAAACCACCGCAGCTACATTATTAATTTCACACTTCATGGTGACGATACAACCAATACATTCGAAGCTGTAATGACACCCTATAACGAGCAGCGATGTCTTATACATGCTGTCGATATTTCAAAATCACAACCAAAAATCCAGGGCACAGAGAATACTTTACGTCAAGAGCTTCGTGAATTAAGCAAAGAAAAAGGCCTCTTAGAACTATCTAACCAAAAATTAATTTCACGTAATCGAGATTTAATAGACAGTATATCGTACGCAAAAAAAATTCAACGAGCCATTTTCCCAGAGCCCAAAGCGTTTCAAAAAATCTTTATCGATAGTTTTATTCTCTTTACGCCCAAAGACATGGTTAGCGGGGATATGTACTGGTTTGAACGCTACGAGGATACAACAGTATTGGCGGTTGTGGATTGCACCGGACATGGTGTACCTGGGGCATTTATTGCTGTACTAGCCTATTCATTGCTCAACAAAATCCTTAGCGAAAAAAATGTGCAATTTAAACAGCCTTCAGAGCTTCTTAGCGAACTTCATTTTGAATTAACAAACATTCTTAATCATGATAAATCGCTTACCGAAGTTAAAGATGGCATGGATATCAGCCTTTGTTTGATTAATCAAGGACACAATATTTTATACTTCTCCGGTGCTTTTCACAATTTATACAGAGTTACAGAAGGATCATTACAAATTGTAAAAGGAGACAAATTAACTGTTGGAGGAGGAAATTACGGCAAAAAAGAGATGTTTCGGTTTACAACCAAAGCCATTCACTACGACTCGCAAGACGCCTTTTATTTAACTTCTGATGGCTACTTAGATCAATTTGGAGGAGAAAAGGATAAAAAATTCTTAAGCAAGCGATTTAGAAATATGATTGAGGAAAACTATCAAAAGCCCATGGTTGATCAGGTTAAGATATTCGAAAACCAATACAATAACTGGAAAGGCGATAACGAACAAGTCGATGATATTTTAGTTGTTGGATTTAAATGTAAGTTTTAGTATTTTCATACAATAAAACTAAACAGCAATAGTATGATTATCACAAAAAAGAATCACACGTCTCACATAAATCAACAATTATTACTATTCGCATTCGCCCTAATACTCCTATTACTTAGTACTAGTAGCAGTTTTGCCGATAATAAGACAATAAAAGTCAAAAATATTAAAGGGCAAGCAATTGGGGGTGTAAACGCTTCGCCGGCATCCATTATTGATCAAGCCATAAAAAATGCTAAGTTAATAGCACTGTCTGAAGCTGGAATTCATGAGGAAATATCGGCATACCAAAACCTATACAAAAGTGAAACAGACGAAAATTACGAAGAGGTGTTCATGTCCGATATCTTTACAAGTGTCAGCGGAGTTGTTTCGAACATCAATGTGCGAGATACAGTGGCTCATTTCGACCCCAAAACATTCACTCTCAAAGTAAGTGTCACAATCGATGCTACAGTGATTAAATATGACAAAAAAGAAGATCGAACATTTGACGCATGGGTAGAAGGCATAAAAGCATTTTACCAAAACAATAGTATAATATCCTTTACAGTAAAGCCAACACAGGATTGCTATGCGCGAATATTTTTAATAGCAAAAAATCAAGAGTCTTATGTTCTGTTCCCAAACGATCATGAAAGCGATATAAAACTACAAGCCAATACGGAACAAACTTTCCCTACAGAAGAACTCGATTACTGGTTGGACACTGAAATAGACAAAGAACCCCATAGAATTATCATTGTACTCTTAAAAAAGCCCATTCCATACACAAATAAAGTTGCTTATAAGCCCATTTTAGACTGGATTATGAGCATTTCGCCCGAAACAAGAGTAGTAAAAACATTTGGATTCATAGTTGCAAAAGACTAATGCCCAATTACTTATCAATATTTAATATATCGTTAACACGCACAAGTGATAAAAGAATTTGGGGATGAAGAATATATTTCACATTTTTACAAACGTAATCAAAAAATTTTTCAGTTATGAAAATGAAAATGAAAGGTATTTTATCTATTACAATGATGGCGGCCGTAGTTGGATTTATGAGTTGCGGTGGCCCAAAGGAAGCAGCTAAGAAGGACACTGGATTCCAGGAAATTAACATACCGTGCCAAGAAAATGGTTACTCAGATGCTGAGTATTTCCGTTCTTCTGGAAGCGGTAAAAGTGCGAACATGGCTACTTCTAAAGACAAGGCCATGCTCAATGCAAAAACACGACTTGCAGGTTTAATCAACTCAACAATCAAGTCGGTTACTGAGCAATACACTAACGAAATTGACGTGGGTGATGCAACTGAGTTTGAACAAAGTTTTGAGCAAATGACCAGAGACGTTGTAAAACAAAAACTAGTTGAGGTTGCTGTTACTTGCGAAAAAACAGGTACCGGTTCAAGTGGACAGTACGAAACTTACCTTGCTATTCAGGTTTTAAAAGACCACATTTACAACGGAATTGACGAAAAAATTTCGAAAGACAAAAAACTTCAGCTGAAATACGATCGCATGAAGTTTAAAGAAAAATTCGACGATGAGATGGATAAACTCGAAAGAGAAAATCCGTAATGAGCTAGTCGATAACACAAAAAATCAGTATTCCGGCCAGCCGGATACTGATTTTTTTGTTTAAGTACATATTTTTTCACGTAAAACTATAGACCATGAATAAATTCTTTAATATACTGCTAATTGCCATCCTTTCTTTATCGTTTGTGCCTGTAGAGGCGCAAAAGGTAGTAGAAAGTAGTGAGCGCAGAGCCCCAAAATGGATTAACGGGTTAGAAAAAGACTACATCATTATTGTAGGAACAGGCTCTGATGTGGAAAAAGCCAAGGAAGACGCGCTAATCAGAATAAAAGAAAAAATTATTCGTTCCGTTGCAGAAAATGTACAGTTCGAAAGTAAAATGACGCGCAAAGAAGATATGATGAACAATATCTCAAACTACGCAGAAAACTACGAATCCACAACAAAGTCGCAGGCAAGTGATGTTTCTTTTGTAAAAGGAATTGCTCTTAATAAAGCCGAAGAGTTTTATTGGGAAGTGCTCAAAAATAAAGATACAGATGCCATTATAGCTCATTACCATGTTAAATATCCATTTTCGGAAATGGAGTTAAAAAAACTGGTGATGGCCTTTGAAAAAATGGATCGCGAACTATCAAATCAGCTAAACGGCATTTTGGATGACATACCAAACATGGCATCTGTTGAGCGTATGGAAGGCGCTATAAAAGAATTAACACAATTAGAAGAGCGCTTTTTTGGTCCCAGAAAAGACCAGGCAGCAACAGGTATTAGCCGCATTAAAACGCGTTTGAAATCAATTACCGTTCACCCGGAAATTAATAAACTCGGCGAAATCGTGTATTCATTGCGCGTTGGAGACCAAATTGTTACGGCATCAAAAAAACCGAACGTGTTTAATCCCGGTAACTGTGCTACCATTACAAACGTTGAACCTACCAAAAGTGGATGGAAAATTATTTACGATCCACAATACTGCTACGAAGACCCGAACAATAAAATTACCGTGAGACACGCAATTCGTTATAATAATTTGTCGCACGACTTCCACTTCGATATTAATGACAATAAAGTAGAAGTTTTTATGCACTCCGACATTTTAATGAATGCAGGGAATATTGAAGGCGATGTGGCCAAAGATATAACGATGGTATTTAACCTTACATCAGAGTTTGATAGCCCCTTCATCATTGAACGGATAACATTAAAATACGACAGAGTATCTCCCATTTCTTTCGACAATATCAACAAAACCTTTAGCGGAAAAGGCGATCATGAGTTGAAACTGACTTTAGACAAAGACTTGTCTGTAGAAGAGTACAGTTCGAAAAACACCCCCATGGTAAATGGGTTAATTCACTACAGCTCGAAAGATTCAGGTGAAAAATTCACTTACAAGCTTTATAAGCACACCGTTACAACAAATTTTTAATATCATAAAAAATCGAACAAAAGCCACTTTTACGAGTGGCTTTTTTTTGGCACAAATATTTGTTGTCGCAACCCTGAATGATTTACAATAGTCTTATCAGGAATTACCTCAAAATAATCGGGGTAAAACAAATGCGAACCAATGGCCAAAACCATGGCATCTAAAATATCATCTGCTTTAAGATGTTTGCGAAGCGTGCGTTGAAAAATCATGTAAAAGAACGATTCGATGTTGGAATAGTACATTTATAAAATGGCCAACCGCTCTTCTACTCCTTGCTTTCCCTTTTTTTGAAAGACAACGGCACATCCTTGTTCAACCGTTGGAAAAACAGTTCCGGATGTGCTTCATGCCAATATTCAACTTGCGTGTGACATCCAAGAAATCGATTTAATTTGCGTATGCGAGGCATTATATTCCAAACTTGTTTTAATATTTTTTTTCGGTAATACGCTCATTAATATCACATGCTTCGCGATATGTGGCGACGAAGGCGGCTTCTTCCACCGGTGGCGAAAATACAGAGGATTTTAACGGTATGGGAAGTTTTGCACGTAATTGCACATCACATTTTCGGGTTGAACCTGTTCGATTAAGTCCAATGGGCATATCAATAAAAGCATGATACGTTGCAGAAGGCATAGAGATTTGTTGTACATGATCAACAACTGCCATCCAAGCTGTCCATTATCGTCAATTTCTACTTTAAACCAACCTTTCGGACATCCATCAATTCCCAAATACGTCATGCCTGACTTCTATCAAGCGCATCGTTCATGGCGATTGTAAAAAGCTTCGTAGTAGTAAAACCAAAAGCTTCGGCTTGTTGGGGAACAATACTCGCCGCGCTCATACCCGGAACGGTATTCACCTCAATCAAAAAGTAGCGATTATCTTTTAACAAATAGTCGATACGCACAATACCCTGACAATTTAGATGAGCATAGATTTGCGATGATAACGACTTTACTGTGTTCATTTCGGCATCGGTAATTCGGGCAGGCGTAATTTCGTCAGCCATTCCAATTGTATATTTTGCCTCGTAATCGAAAAATTCGTTTTTGCTCACAATTTCGGTAGCCGGAAAAATAAATTCTTCTTTCAGGGTTTTAATCAAGCCGCACGTAACCTCTGTTCCTGCTATAAACGATTCAATTAGAACGCCATCATCTTCAATAAAAGCCTTTTTTATGGCTTCGTCCAAATCTATTTCTTTCTTCACTTTCGTGATACCGAAACTACTCCCTCCGGCATTGGGCTTAACAAACAACGGAAGACCAAGTTTAGCCACAATATCTGAAACAGTATAGAAATCATTCTTTCGTAGAAAAACATAAGGCGCCGTTTCTACGCCGAGGTTCTGCAAGTAACGTTTTGTAGCCACTTTATTGAAAGTGAGAGCCGAAGTAAAAGCATTGCTGGTAGTGTAGGGCATTTTAATCATATCGAAATAGCCTTGTAACTTGCCATCTTCTCCAGGAGTGCCGTGTATGGTTATAAACACAAGATCGAAGCACAAACGCTGACCATCGACAACTACAGAAAAATCATTTTTATCGATGGCATGTTCCTGCTTCTGATCGTCGATGTACACCCATTTGTCTTTATTGATTAGAACATGAAAAACACTAAAGCGAGTTTTATCGATACTTTTTCCTATTTCTTTGGCGCTGTTAAAAGAAACAACATCTTCTTTGGAGTAACCTCCCGAAACTAAAGCAACTTTTACCATATTTCTACTTCGTTGGTTATAATCATAAAAGATTTAGTGTTCAAGACTGACTTCGATTTTCCAGATAATTTTCCCATTTGGTTAAAAGAGCAGAATAATCGTTGGGTAAATCTGAATCAAAAAACACGTCGTCCCCGGACTCGGGGTGGACAAAGCCCAGTGTTTTTGCATGAAGTGCTTGTCGTGGGCATATTTCAAAGCAGTTTTTAACAAATTGCTTGTATTTATTAAATGTTGTCCCTTTCAAAATCTGGTCGCCACCATACTCATTATCATTAAATATGGGATGACCAATGTACTTCATATGCGCTCTGATTTGGTGCGTACGTCCGGTTTCGAGCTTGCATTCAACAAGAGTAACATAATCGAACTGTTTTAACACTCTATAATGCGTTACAGCATGCTTGCCAAACTCCCCCTCGGGAAAAACGGTCATAACTTTTCTGTTTTTTAACGAACGGCCAATGTGTCCGGTAATAGTTCCTTCAGTTTCTTTTAAACTACCCCACACCAATGCCTGGTAGGTGCGCTTGGATGTATGATCGGCAAACTGTGCAGCCAATTTAACCTTAGCTTGTTCTGTTTTTGCAATGACCAACAAACCCGATGTATTTTTATCGATTCGGTGCACAAGTCCGGGACGCGGGTCGGTATTGTCCTTAAACATCTCCAAATCGCGAAAATGATAGGCCAGCCCATTGACCAATGTTCCGGTATAGTTTCCGTAGCCCGGATGCACCACCAAGCCGGCAGGTTTGTTTACAACAATTAGCTGATCGTCTTCGAATACGATATTAAGCGGAATATTTTCCTGAATAATTTTAATTTCTCGTGGTGGCTGTGCCATCATTACACGCACATCATCGCCGGGTTTTACTTTATAGTTCGGCTTAACCGATTCGCCATTCACCAGAATATATCCCGCTTTAGCGGCATCTTGTATTTTATTACGGCTGGCATTCTCAATACGTACAACTAAAAACTGATCGACACGCAAAGGGTTTTGCCCTGGATCTGCTGTGAACTGAAAGTGTTCGTACATTTCCTGTGCGGAATTTTCCATACTTTTCGCTTACTGTTTGATAATTTTGTATGTAGAATAATTTCCACTGGCGCCGATACGCACAATGTATAAACCTGTTGGTAGATCAGACAGATTAATCTGATCGGTATTTTCCATGCGCATTTCTAATTGACCAACCTGATTAAACACGTCGATGGTGAAATGCTGTTCGCTGGAAACAATATGTAGCACCTGTCCCTGTGGAACAGGGTTCGGGTAAAGTCTAAATTCGGATTCGTTTGGTGTTTCAGTCTCCGGTACGATGAAAGAATCTTTAAAAGCAAACATTTCGCCCAGTACCGGACGAATCATCAGTGAACCATTATACTCAGACAAACGCCATTGACCGTTTGAATTGTAATAGTTTTTCTGGTATGCAACATAATTCTTGTCAAACCCCATGTTTAATCGCTGATTAGTAATTTTTTGCCACCCAATATAAAATGTTTTGTCAATGGCTACTGCGTCATCGAGCTCTATTGTCACAAAATCGTTGATAGAATCGGCATAAGATGGCAGGTTTCGTGTTTGCGTATACAAAACTTCGCCAGGTCCGGAACCACCTGCATCCCAAACCATTATGTTAAAATATCGATTTTCGCCTCCCTGGCTTTTATTGAAATAAATTCGAATTGCCTTTAAACTATCGGCGCGGTATACTTCAAATTTTACCGCCACCATTCCATACTTATTGCTTACACCGTACATGCCTTCGGCCGAACCATCGTCGTAGGCATAGTAGTTATAAAAGTCGATTATACGTTTAGTTTGATTATTAGGAGCATAGTCGTTTTCACTGATGTAAAATCGGTTTTGCACTTCAAATCGTGCAGAATCGCTGTCATCAATAGTAAACAGACTATTATTAATTGGTTTACGCAGCTCGAAAGTAGTGTTCGCCTCATAATTATTAGCAATATTACCAATATCATTAACCTCTTGGGTATAAAGATTTTCCCACCTCAAGTAGGGTGTGATATTCATTACATTTTCGGAGTAATTTCGAAAGGAATATACTATTTGATCGACAATTTGTGCATAATAGTTTTTAAAGTGCGACCAGGGAACTGAACTGAAAGTATTTATTAATTTATTGACGTTTTTAATGTATGCCACCTCATCGATTAATGAGTCGTTAACAGATCGGTTTTTATCCATCATTACATAGTCGATATGCCAATGATCACAATTCATGCCGGCATACTCCATTGAAAAGTAATTAATAAACCGAAACTGCATACTATCGTGAAAGAACTTTTCTTCGAGAACGGGAATAATCACTGATTCGAATCGATCCATTTGTTCTCCGGGCTTTTCCCACACATTTCTCCACAATGTATCGGTATCCTCAGCAGATCGGAACTGCAAAATAATTTTATCTTGTTCTTCGGGTGTATTTCCCAAACCACCACCTTGTACAAAAAATGATAGATAAACGCTATCGGCAGGAACAAACTCTGCCAAATCAATTAGTTGGGAGGTAAGTGTGTCGCCCGGCATTAGGGAAGCCGTATCGGGAAAAGGATGCAGATCGCCGTACTGATTTATTGCATCGAGCGTTGCCACACCAATGGTCGGTTGGTCAATGCAATAATCGTCGTTTACGTAGGCGTGCTTATCAACCCACTTAGCCGGATTGGGGAAAATGGCTAATTCTGCAAAATCGTCGATAAATGGAAGGGTTGTGATATGCGGACTTACCTTTGATTTTAGGTAAGGCGTATTGTGCAGTTTCTCCTTAATTACTGGATTGGTTGTATTATCCATCAAATATTCCTGCGCAATAGAGGCGTTACATAATGCCAGCAGCAGGAATAGAGCTATGGAATATTTTATTAGTGAACTATTGAACATTTATGGTATCAATTTTAAACTTATTTTCTTTAACAGTAAGCCATATATCAACGTAAGAACCTACTTTTAAATTACGTCCTTCGTCGGGTTTTTGTTTAAAAACTTTGGCATTAATTGAATCGCTGTAGGTGAGCACAGATTCGTCGTACATAACACCACCAACATTAAAGTATCTATCGTTAATAATCTGAAAAGCAGCCTTTGCGGTGAGTCCTGTAATGTCTGGTACGTGTTCATACTGGCTTCCGTAGCCTTTACCCAGAACCAAGTCGACTTCGCTGCCTTTGGTTATCATAGCCCCTGGTTCTATAATGCGTTCATCTCTTCGTTGCTCAATAACGTAGTTTTTCATCGGATCGGGTCTGTAAATAAGTTTCCCAACTTTGAGTCCGGCACTTTCAAGCGACACTTTTGCCTGCCTGTACGAAACACCAACAGTGTTGGGTACAGGTACTTTAGCTTGGTTGAACGCATTTATGGTTAAAAAAATTGTGCGATTTTCCTTCACTTTAAAGTCGGGGCGAGGATTTTGATCCACAACGGTTCCTTTGGTTCTTCCTTCGATATATACCGAATCGGCAATTACAACACGTAACTCCTTATCGTTAGCCAACTCGTCTGATTCTTCGACGTTAAGTCCGGTGAAATCGGGTACCAGAAGAGCCTGTCCGTGTTTTGTATATAGTTTAAGTGAGAATGAAACCAACCATACTAAAACTATGAAAGCGACTACAGCAAAGAGTAAGTTTTTTAGGAATATCTTCGATTTTAAGAACTGCAAAAAGGTCATGGTACAAAGTTTTAATTTCCCGACAAAGATAAAATGTTTCAGGTTAGTTCAGATACTCAATGCCCCTTTTTTAGTGCTATTTCGGTATGGGATTATATAAGCTATCTCTCTCTGAGGGTTCCCGTTGGTTTTCCCTGATAAATTTCTCCAACCCGGGAGCAGAAAGCGACGGCTTTTTATCTGCTCCTGCCATGCTATATATTTTCGTCGAATCGGCAATAGTTCCATCAATATCGTCGGCTCCAAAATGAAGTAGCAGCAGCGTTTGATCAATGCCCAACATAGGCCAATAAGCCTTCAGGTGCCGAATATTGTCTAGAAATATGCGTGCTATGGCAAATGTTTTCAGATCTTCGAGCAGGTTTGCCTCACCTAAGTGGCTGAGCTTATTGTTTTTTGCTTTAAATTTTAGTGGAATAAATGCATTAAAGCCGTTTGTTTCATCTTGCAGCTGTCGCAATAAATCCATATGCAGGAGCCGGTGTTCCATGGAATCGTAATGACCGTATAGCATGGTAGCATTGGTGGGCAATCCTTTTTGATGAGCTATTCGATGAACATCTAACCACTTTTGACCGGAAATTTTATCGGGGCAAATTTTCTTTCTGATTGTTTTGTCAAATATTTCGGCACCACCTCCGGGTAAAGACATTAAGCCTTTGCTCTGAAGTAACTCAATTCCAGCCTCTACTTCAACACCTTCAATTTTGCACATTTGCACGAGCTCTTCAGCTGTAAATGCTTTAATATGAATGTGTGGGAATGCATTGTGTAATACATGAATGAGCTCGGCATAGAAAGAGAGTCCGCGGTTTGGGTGAACACCGCCCACAATATGAAATTCGGTGAGTTTCGGATCCTGCAAAACCGCATGGTGGGCTTTTTCCAGCATGTCGTCTATAGCAAATGCCCAGCTCCCCTCCTGCCCTTCTATTCTTCGGTAAGAGCAAAAAAGGCAATGATTTATACAAATATTAGTGGGCTCAATGTGAATATTCCGGTTATAATAAACCGTATTCCCATTGATACGCTCATTAGTCTCAAAAGCAAGTTGCCCTAATTGGTAAATTGGTTGCTCGGTGAGCCATAAAGCTTCTTCAATAGAAATTCGTTCGTTACGATGAATTTTATTTCGTATGTTTTCTATAGTGACATGCATATATGCAAAAAAGAGTAAAGACAGGTATTGCCTTTACTCTCCATATTAAGTCGATTTTTTTTATTATCCTTTTACTGCCATTGTATCTGAAACAGTAAGTCTCTTACGGCCACGTGCTCTGCGACGAGCAAGTATTTTTCTTCCGGCCTTTGTCAACATGCGCTCACGAAATCCATGTTTGTTTTTTCTTTTCCTGTTTGAAGGTTGAAATGTACGCTTCATCGTTCGTTCCTTTTATCGTGTTTATAAAATATTTCGTAATTCAAGGCTGCAAATATATACTATTTGTTTTGAAGAACAAACTATTTAGTCAGTTAAATCTTCTTTAGTAAATAAAAAATGACGTGAAGCTCAAAAAAGAAAAAATGAATGACATTACACTGATAAAATACAAAGTAAGCAACGTTTTTTCGCTTTGAATAGAGCCAGAAATGGAAAATAATTTGTATTTTGGCTAAAATCAACGAGCTAAATAAACCAACTAAACCAAACATAAAAATATGATCTAAACCATGACAACAAACTTAATGTTCCCCTGTTCGGCTGGTTTCAAATCAAGAATACTTTGACGAACAAAATATTGAGCTTTTCATCTTTATCTGCGTTAGATAATGATTAAAGGAGGTTAATATATGCATGTTTTCGCCTAGCTAAGAACAAAAACATCTTCAATTTATGACCATTTCATGCATGAGTTTGACGCTGGGAATAATAGCATAGGTGCATTTCATAATTGGGAGAACCTTAAATCTGGTAATTCATGGTTAGCAATTTCAACCTCGGTACTGCAACAATTGGCAGGGCTGACTATTAAAACCAAAAGTAAAATCGGATGAAGACAAGCATAATTATTCACTCTGCCATTTTGATCATCGTACAAACGATTGCATGTTCTGTAAGTGCGCAAACGGCAAAAGCCGACAGTTTGCTTAGAGTTTTGCACAAATCGAAAGACGTACACACACAAACAGAACTACATAACGATCTCGCATTGCTGCTTAGTCGTACGAAAACCGATTCGGCGATGGTTCACGCAGAAAAGGCGTTGGCTTTAGCTACATCATCAAATAACTACAAACAAATTGCTACCAGCTATAAAAACATAGGGAATATTCTTTACTTAAGATACAACCTTTCTGATGCACATGAACTATACTCTAAAGCATTGGCCACGTACCGTATAATTGGCGATACAATTGGGATGGCCAATATTTACAATAACATTGGAGCTATTTATAAAGCTGAGGGATTGTATCTTGAATCTATTCAGCATTATCAAAAATCTATAACATTGCGTTTAAAAACGCCCGACTCAACACGAGTGAGTAAAACGCACCTCAATATTGGAAACCTACATGCTCAATTAGGCAATGATTCGTTGGCACTTAGCTACTACCGACAAGCACTAAAAATGAACAAACGAAACAATGATGAAATTAATATGGCTAAGACTTATACACATTTGGGAATCTATTATTTCGAGCAGAAGTTATACGCCAAATCGTTACCATACTTGGAAAAAGCACAAATTCTATTTCGAGAACATGACGATAAACAGGGACTGGGGCATAGCTACTCGAGCTTGGGCGGGTTACACCATGAGTTAAAAGAATACGATAAAGCAATTGCGTTTTTCAACAAATCGTTAAATTACTACTATGCACTAAAACACAACTTAGGCATTTCTATGACACACAACGCCTTGGCCAAATCATATAATGCGAAGGGACGGTTCAGAAATGCAATAACCGAAGCCTCCATTGGCCTCAAGATAGGCAAAGAATCGGAAACACTTTTTGTGCAAAAAACCAGTTTAGAACAGTTATATATAGCGCATGAAGGGCTTAAGCAATTTTCGCAGGCACTAAAATTTCATAAGCAATTGCTAAGTATTAAAGATTCGATACTCAATATTGAAAAAATTAAAGAGGTCGAGCTGATTGAAAAAAAATATCAAAGCAAAAATCAAAAACTGCAAATCAAAAACCTTGAGAAAGAAAATGAGTTGAAAAAAGCAAGAGTAAGCCAATTAAAAAACAGACAAATAATAATTTCCCTGGCCTTTCTGGTTGCCATTTTCACAATTGCGGTTTTATTATTAGCGAGAAGAAAATTGCACAAAAAAAACAGAACTATTGAAGAGCAAAATCAGGAAATTTTAATGCAAAAGGAGGAATTGGAAGCACACCATAACCATTTGGAGGAATTAGTAAAAAAGCGAACGCATGCGTTACAAAAAGCCAAAGAACAAGCCGAAGAAAGTGATCGTTTAAAGTCTGCATTTTTGGCCAATATGTCGCACGAAATTAGAACCCCAATGAATGCCATTGTAGGGTTTACAGAGCTGCTCAATTATTCAGATCCTACGGAAGAAGAACGAATAGAATATCGTGCGCTAATTAACCAAAACAGTGAATTGCTCCTTCATCTGATCGATGATATTATTGATATTGCCAAAATTGAAGCTGGCGAAATTCAAATAAAGATCGTCCCAACAAATGTTAATAAACTAATAGAAGATATTATTCCGGTTTTCGAAAATCGAAAAATAGAGATTAACAAAGAAAACCTTACTATTAAAACATCTCAGGAATTTGCTTCCAATAGAATTGAATTGCACACAGACCCCATACGGCTGCGTCAGATTATATCGAACCTAATCGATAATGCCTTAAAATTTACTATTGAGGGATATATTGAAATTGGGATTGATAATGAAAAAGAGCAGAATGATTCATTCATCACAATATTTGTAAAAGACACTGGTGTAGGAATGACAAAAGATCAACAAAAAATAATTTTCAAACGCTTTGGAAAGGTCGAGGACAGCAATCAAAAGCTGTACCGCGGAGCAGGGCTTGGACTGGCTATTTGTAAAAACCTGACGGGTCTTTTAGGTGGCAATATATGGGCAGAGTCGACTCATATGGAAGGAACAACCTTTTATTTGAGGCTTCCAATCATCTACAACAAAAACAATACGCAGTTGCAACCCGCAATAAAACAATAAAATTAGTATGCAGCAGGTTTTTTGGCAAATTTTGGACTATTTCTTCATTGTTTTCCATACAGCCTTAATTTTTTTTAATCTATTCGGTTGGCTCTCGAAACGTACACGCATGGCCAATTTTATATCACTCTTGCTTACAGGGGCTTCGTGGGGTTTACTTGGGCTTTTTTATGGACTGGGATATTGCCCGCTTACTGATTGGCATTATCAAATTCTCCATCAACTTAACATGCACAACATGCCTGATTCCTACATACTGTACTTACTCCAAAGAATGGCGGGCATTTCAGTTAACAAGACACTCATTGACCTGTTTACACTGATGTTTTTTCTGATTGCGCTTTGCTGTTCTGTATTTTTCAATTTTTTTAAGCCAAAAACCGAACAAGTAAAACTACGTTAAAAATATAATTATAATCCCGATACCTTTGATAAATCATCTTATAACAATAATAACCATGAAACAACAGTTCGTTTTTATACTATTCTTCCTCTGTACAGTTCTCCCATTAAAAGCGTTGGAACCCGCCGACACAACCTTGTTTGAACCTAATGCGGGTATCGATTTTACAAATCGGTACATTTGGCGGGGCATGGCTTTAAATAGTTCGCCCAACCTGCAACCGTATGCCGACATTTCGTACAAAAATTTTACATTGGGAACCTGGGGATCTTATGCTACAGATGGCCAATTTGCAGAGGTCGACCTCTTTTTAGCTTACAGCATCAATAATTTTAATCTGAC
The DNA here is from genome assembly GCA_027858775.1 of Salinivirgaceae bacterium. Taxonomy (GTDB): domain Bacteria; phylum Bacteroidota; class Bacteroidia; order Bacteroidales; family Salinivirgaceae; genus Salinivirga. The sequence goes on from JAQICA010000222.1 coordinate 15,043, forward strand.
ATTAACCGACTATTATACTGAGAATGAGAACGACTATGGAGAATACGACCTGTTCAATTACAAAAACAAAGTTACCAATCACGCATTAGAATTCATGGTCGATTACCAATTACCGGGAAGGTTTCCAATTGTGCTTACGGCTGCAACCATTTTTTACGGTTTGGATAAAAACATTGAAGGTGAAAACCTTTACTCAACATGGGTACAAGTGGCCTATCCTTTTTCGATAAAAAACTACGATCTAAAAGTATTTTTGGGAGGCACTCCCCACGAAAGCATATATTGCAACGAAGCAAACATCACAGAACTTGGCATTCAATTCTCGAAAGAAATTACTATAACAGACCGCTTCTCCCTTCCTGTGGCAGTTGCGTTGATTACCAATCCGACGGAAGAAGATGTTTTTGTAAGGTTTAATATCGGATTATGATAAAGAAATTCTCCAAGGTTTAAGATTCTGCCAACCCTGGAGAATTTCTCAAAATACTGAGTGTATTAGGAAAAACCATTAACGATTGGCTATGTTACTGACATATTAATCTGTTTAGATTCTACATTACAATGGACATCGGCAAAGATGGTTTTGCACCAAGCCCGGCTCCTATCCCCGGATCTCCATGTTGTATCCACTTTTACGGGAATACGAACGCCATCAAATGCTTTAATGTCGATAATGCTATCCAGTCGGATTTCTGAGCATTGCCATCGGTACAAACTTACCTCAAAACGTGTAGAGCCACATAGGCTCTTGCGTGCCAGTTTCATGGTTAACATAACGCTAACGAGTCTGCAAGATTTTTTTAAACCATTCGGAAGCTTGAACATTACTAACTTCGGCAAGAATGGTAAGAAAATGTTTAGTTTCCGAAACATCAGCATCAGCTATCTTATGGCAGAGTCTATAAAAAGTTTTGCTCCCAATTCTGTCTTCGAGTTCTTTGAGTAACACGGGACCTTTATTATACAAAACCTGATATGCCACCTCGTATTCAGCTCCATTACGATCAAAATCCCAAATTGGCGGCGTACCTTCAATCGCTTGACTCTTATGAGAAATATATTTATCGAATATTTCTTCTCCAAACTGTTCACGTAAAAACATCAGCGAGCTATATTCAGCAAAGCTTTCATTTAACCAATCGTGCCAACTAGTTGCCAGCGCCTTGTTCCACCAAAGATGAGCCATTTCATGAGCAAAAAACCGATTGTAGTACACAATACGTTTTCCGTATTTTTCCGGATCGATACCACTTAGCACAAGGCCTCCGTTGCGTGCGTAACCGCCGCCAGAGATGCGCTGAGTTTCAATAATACTGACATCGGTATCTACATTGCCAAACCATTGGTTAAACTGACTCAAGGCGTTTGTTACATCTTTCGACATTCTTATCAGCAAACTATCGCTCAGTCCGGAATGAAATATTTTAAGTTGATGATTGCCGACAGGGCGCTTAAAGATATCAATGTCTTTTGCCATACAAACCACAATATCGTTTGTAGGAAGAGAACTACTAAGAACTGTGCTAACTTTCTGTTCAGCAATATTTCCAATTCCAAACACAGCATAATCATCCGATGTTTCAACTTCTACTGAATAAGTAAAAGTGCCATATTGCTCAAAATTAAACGGGAACCACGGGTAATATAAACCAAGCTCCGTCCACTCTTCACCTATGCGGTTGCCGGCAAGTTTCGGCAATTTACTCAATGTTCCTTCGTATGAGAAATGCACGGTACTCAATTTATTCTTTTGTTCATCAGATAACTGAAAATAAATTTTGTGGGCATTGGGTAAAAACCGGTTATCCGATTTTGCAGTATCAATAATGGCCTGAAGCGAATTATCAAAAGTAAACGAATGAACAGTAAGATTTTTGTCAAGATAAAATCCTATAGAATCCTGTAAATGAGTGCTTGTGCCCGGAGTAAACGTTCCTTCAACTTTAATATAGCGTTTTGCAGGGTTTACTTGCAACCGAATGTCGTAGTGAGAAATAGGGCTTTCTTTACTTTTTTCTTGCGGGTTACATGCATGAAAGAACACAGGAATAATAAGTAATAAGAGTAAATTTTTCATTGTAAAATGGGTTATGGGTTAATACTGATTGTACAAACATATTGTGTATATGTTACATCCAAATGCTTGACGAATTTAATAAGTCAATGTTGCATATTCGAATCTCATAATTGTATCACACAACAAAAAAAAATCTAACTTTCTTAATAAGACAGCACATAATAATATAACCTTCGAAAATCGCTCAATTTGAGTTAATGTAAAATTAACATTAACATGATATTTATGAAATGTACGGCAGCAAAATGCGCCGTATGTTTGTAAAAATTAAAAATCAATAGCAATGAAAAACGTATTCGCAGCAATTCTCGTAGTATTATCATTGAGCTTACAGGCTAATAATGACAAAAATGACAAAGGCAATAAAGCCGCAAACGAGTCATCAACTGTATTTTCGGGTGTTGTGGTAGACCACACAAACCAGGAAGCATTAACAGGCGTACAAATCTCCATACCCGAACTTGGTATTGATACCTATACAGACTTCAACGGCGAATTTGAGATCCAATTACCTTCCAATGGCAACTATACTGTAGAGGCAAGCATCATTAGTTACGAAGATAAAAAGATAAAAGTGACCAAAGGTCATGACGCACTCAAACTGGAACTAGATCTGTTATAAACATTTTATAAATCAACAGGTTACACCAAACAATCACATAGCATATTTTAAAATACCGAATAATTTGCTGTTCGGTATTTTATTTTCTTTAATTTTTTAGGTAAGTAATTTATTTTTTAGCTTTCTTTAACCAACAAGGGAGTTAAAAAGTGGGGAAAGCCAACGCACAAAAACGGCTAACCATCAAAGATAAAATTTTAGAACATGAAATTTCTACTTGCAATAGCATTCGCCTTTTTAGCCGTTACAGCATTGGGGCAAATAACCGAAATAGACGGTAAATATTACACTACCGACAGTGAGCTTTACTCCGGCACACACACAGAATACCATCCCGATAGTACCATAAAAGTTGTAATGAATTTTACTGATGGACAGAAAGACGGACAATTTCAATTTTTCTACCCTAACGGAGAGCTGAAGGAAATTCAAAGCTACAAACTAAATAAGAAGCACGGAGAATGGATTCGCTATAATGAAAATGGTAAAACAATTGCGATTGCCAATTTCAAAAATGGAATTAAAGATGGAAAATGGTTTATTGCTGACAAAAAAGGCCGGAAGATATACGAAATGAACTACGTAAACGGCGAAAAGGCAGGAACTTGGGTCAGGTACGACTCTGTGGGTAACGTAGTTGATAAAAAGAGCTACTAAAGCTATTTGGGCTATACCCGGCACAAAAAATCGCGAATAAAAGCGAACCGCAATAATTTCGTCTCTACAAACAAACGAAAACATCGTTCAATCCGTACACATACAAGTCTTTACAATAACACACACATAACCCGGCATTCTTTATTATTAGAAATAATAGCATTATTACGGAAGCTTTGTAAAAGCGAAAAAGAAATACTATCTTTCCGCAAATAACGCCAAGATGAGGGTAATTCTTTCTATTCTATTCATAGTCATCTATACGACAAGCACTTTTGCCTCTTCAACTATTACGTTTGAACAGCAAAGTAAGATTAATGCAGCACAAAAAATAAAAGTTTTTAAGCCAAGTAGTGGGTTTCAAAAAATAGACGATGTCGTATATGCCGACCACCTTTTCTCCAAAAACACCAACAACCACCTGAACATATCCATATCAGATTATATTGTATGGTCGCGGTTCGAAATTAAAAACACCAATCAGTATCCGATAAATATTTTGGTGGAATATCGCTGTGCCAGCATACAGGAGATCCAGTTTTTTATAAAAAAGGAGAATATATTAATTCATAAAAAACTCGACGGAACCCTGTTACCATTTAGCAATAGAAACATAAAAAGCCGGTTCTTTGTAAAGGAAATTACACTGGAGCCAGGTATCAACTATACTATTTTCACACAGATAAAAAACTATGGCAATAAACTGAAAATCCCAATTCTTATTTATGATCAATATGGGTTCAACCAAGCCGTAGCAACAGATAACCTGGCATCCGGTTTGGTATACGGCATACTTGTTACATTATTTTTCTCGGGATTACTCTTTCTTATACTCAGATTCCACATAAAAGAACAAATTCTCTACCTATTGTACATGAGTGCCATTCTGTTTATATTAGTAACACTTGATGGCTATGCAGCTCAATTCTTATTTACCGATAACCCGCACGTTATAAGCGACATAACCAAAACAATTCCATTTGTTATTTTGGGGATTTACGCACTCTTTATAAAAAACTACTACCAACAATACGCTAAAACCCTAACACATACAAGAGTTTACAATATTATTTTATATAGCTCACTAATTGCCTTTGCCGTAATATTGCTACTGCCAATAAGCATTCTTTTCACCATCTCGTTTATGCTAATAATTGGCATTGCATTGCTGACCATGGCATTTTGGGAGAGTAGCCAACTAAAAATTCCTAATGCCAGTCATCGTTATTTTATCGGGAGCATTAGCGCAGGGGCTCTTATTCTGTGTTTTTTCAGTTTTCAACACTATTCGAACAATTACGGATATCAAGATTTTCATCAACTTATAAAAATCCTGGTAATAATACAATTGGGGCTCATCTCCCTTTCGTTTTACAAACGTATGCAGGTTAGTCATACACTTGCCCACCAGGAAAGTATCGACAATCTGGAGAAATTGAATGAAGTAATTAAAGAGCAAAACACCGTATTAGAGAAAAAAGTAGAGGAACGAACAGTTATATTAAAATCGAAAAACAAAGATTTAGAACTCCAAAACCGCAGAAACGAAGAAATAACAAAAAAGCTCAGCGAACAACACGAAACCCTTGAAAAACTAAATAAAGATCTGGAATTATCGTTTAAAAAATCGAGCGCAGACCACATAAAGCTGCATAAAGCTCTGATGATTAATGAAGAACAACGGACCGAGCTCAAAAAAACATTGGAAGAAATTTCCAATAAAAATCAAAAGTTAGAACTTCAGAACGAAGAAATTCTCACGCAACGCGATAAAATAAAAGAACAACACCACTTATTAGAAATTATAAACCGAGATATTACAGACTCCATACAATATGCCGAACGTATTCAGAATTCGATTCTTCCACCCAAAGAAATGTTGCGAACAGTTTTCCCCGAATGCTTTGTATTTTTCAAACCCAAAGATAAGCTTAGTGGCGATTTGTACTGGTTCGAAACAGTAGAAGATAAAGGAAAAACATGCCACCTGCTTGCCGCCATTGATTGCACCGGCCACGGCGTACCCGGAGCTCTGATGTCTATTATTGCCAAAGATGGTTTAAACGATGCAGTGTACGGAAAGCAACTTACCAAACCCGGGAAAATAATTAATCACCTAAACCAAGTGATTATAAAAACACTCAATAAGCGCAAAACACCCGACAGTTTAAAAGATGGAATGGATCTGTCAATGATTGCCTATTACCCGGAAGACAAAAAAATACTCTTTTCGGGAGCACGAAACCCGCTCTATTTAATTCGCGACAATAATTTAGTGATCTATAACGGTAATATTTTTTCTGCCGGAACCATTGGAACAGCCGAAAACCCGGTAGTTTTCGATACAATAACAATCGATTATCAGCCGAACGACACCGTTTACCTATTTTCCGATGGCTTTGCCGACCAGTTTGGAGGCGAAAAAGGAAACAAGTTCAGGTACAACCGATTACGAAAAATGTTCAAATTGCTGGTAAACTTGCCTATAGAAAAACAAGAAGCCAAAACAGCACAAATACTTAAAAAATGGCAAGGAAACTACGAACAAATCGACGATATACTGATAATTGGAATAAAACTTTAATAATAATATAGATATACCTAATTTAGTGCGTAACTTTTCAACAAGAGTATATCATTAAAAAAAAAGAGGTTAACCGAAAGTAGGCCGCAGCCACACAGATAAAAAATGTAACCATGAATATTCTGCATATATCAACCATACTTGCCACAGTTTTCAATGAAATGCCGCTAATTTACATCCTAATGGCAATAATAACAGCGCTAGTAGTATGGCTGATTATTGAAAATATCAATAGTCGAAAAAACCTACTTTGGTATGGAGAAAAACCCGGTGTCATTAACACAAAATCGGTAAATAAACTTCCATTCATAGCGCTTTATTACGATTTTTCATACGAATTGGTTGGGATGAATGAAATGGCGGAAAGCCATTTCACAAATTTAAACTTAAAAGATGCGCTTTATGCCGACACACTCGACAAAACATTTAATAATAAGAACCTATTAAACTACCTCGACGAACTCATTGTAAAAGAAAAGCCACAGGATTTTGAATTGGCAATTATTACAAATACGGTGGAATCGCATTACAAAGCCAATATGCTTATTTCAGCGGGAGAAAAAACACACGGAAAGCTCATTATTATTATTTTACACGACATTAATGAGCTAAAAAATGCAAACAACCGCTTGAAAGAAGAGCTCGTTGAAAACCAAAAGCGACTGTCGCAGGTTGCACTAGAAGCAAAAGCATCGGAAGAACAAAAAACAGAACTTGAAAAAGCTTTCAAACACAGTAGCAAGCACCATATTCAGTTACAAAAAGCACTTTTGGAAAATGAGCGTCAACGCAAACAGCTACAAGAAGCGGTAGAGTTAATTAATATACAAAAAGAAGAACTTAAGCAGGCCAACGAAGAAATTAAACACCACGCCCGCATGAAGGAAATATTTTTTGCCAATACAAGTCACGAAATAAGAACCCCTCTCAACGCAATTCTGGGCTTTACCAACCTGCTGATAAAGATGGATCCCACAAAAACACAATATAACTATCTGCGAAACATTAAAGCCTCGGGCGATAACCTCCTCATAGTGCTGAACGATATTCTCGATTTCTCGAAAATTGAAGCCGGAAAAATGTCGTTTGAACAAATATCGTTTCTCGTTACAGAACAAATGGAGTTTTTATTCAACACAATGAAAGTAAAAGCCGATGAAAAAAGTATAAGCATCAAACAAAACATTTCGCCCGAAATACCCGAAGTGCTTATTGGCGATCCTACCCGATTAAACCAGATTCTAATAAACCTAATAGGTAATTCCATAAAATTCACCGACAATGGAGGCATTATCGAGCTCATTATTTCAGAGAAAAAACGTACAGGAAATCAAGTTCAGGTAAAATTTGAAGTCAAAGACAATGGAATTGGAATTGCGAAAGAAAAAATAAGCACCATTTTTAACAGCTTCACTCAGGCCGAAAACGAAACGACACGGAAATATGGAGGTACCGGATTAGGATTGGCAATTGTAAAACAGTTGATTGAACTCCAGGACGGAGAAATTTTCGTTAAAAGTGAAGTGAACAAAGGTTCTACATTTACATTTTTCCTAACATTCACAGTAGGCAACTTTTCAAGTATACAGAAGCAAGCCAGTTTAACAAAAAACGTTATCGACAACCCCGACGATATTTGGTTACTCATTGCCGAAGACAATAAAATAAATCAACAACTGGCTGTAGATACAATAAAAAGCTGGGAAGACTCGATCAATATTGATATTGCCGGAAACGGCAAAGAGGCTGTCGAGTTGATTGAAAAAAACAATTATCACATCGTATTTATGGATATTCAAATGCCCGAAATGGATGGAATAGAAGCAACAAAATACATTCGGGCAAACCTGCCAAACCATAAAAAACAGATGCCAATTATTGCCATGACGGCTCATGCGCTCAAAAACGAAAAAGACTTATTTATTGAAATTGGTATGGACGACTATATTTCAAAACCTTTTGCGCCAGAAATTCTCACACAAAAAATTGCCTACTACACACAAAAAGACATTCAGGACACCGTTAAAAAAGGCGAAAAAATAAAATCGATTGCCGATATTCTCGACAAAAAACAAAGTGAACTAAAAACATATGCCCCGCAAACAAAACAGGGCAATTTCAAATACATTGATATTTCGTATTTGGAAAAAATTTACAAAGGAGACTACAAGCGTATTAAGAAAATATTACAAATGTACATAGACAGTGTGCAAACCGAAGTAGACGAAATAGATGAAGCCTACAAAAGCCGCAATTACAAAGTACTTCAGGCCAAGGCGCACGCTCTGAAACCTAAAATGACCTACCTGGGTTGCACTGATTTATTTGAAAATGCAAAAAAAATAGAGCAAACACTAAAACAAAATGACGATCCAAAACCTTTAACAGGTGATGTTAAAAATCTGACAAGCACCTGGCCGAAAGTTGCAGAAGAAATTAACATATTCATAAACAGTTAACAATTTATTGACACACTTGCATGATACAAATTTTTAACTTTGAAAAAAAATATATCTCCTATGAGTGAAAAAAGCACAGTACTATTAGTTGACGATGATTTTATTTTCCTAGAAATGCTTAAAGAGGCGCTCGTAGACGAAAACAAATACAATATCGTAGGTTTTCAGTCAGGCGAAGAGTGTTTAAACCATTTGCACCTCAACCCGGATGTAATCGTTTTAGATTACTTTCTGAACAGCGAAAACCCTGATGCAAAAAACGGGTTAGAAATACTGAAAGAAATTAAAAAACGCAGTGGCAAATCAAAAGTAATTATTCTTTCGGGGCAGGAAGACGGAAATTTGGTTTACGACTTTGTGCGCGAGAATGCAGCGAACTACGTTGTAAAAGACGACAATGCATTTGAGAACATCAAAAAAGCAATTGACAACGCATTGTAATTTACATTTTACAAAAAATCCCCGATGCAATTAGAAAAATGCATTGGGGATTTTTTTTATTATGATTATGTGCGTATTTGTGCATCATACTGTTGTGGCATGCACAAAAGCGGCTACATTCGCATATCAATTACGTCTGCTTCAGGGTATTGAGTCTCATCAAACGTAAACATAGCCTCTTTCATGGGAACATTGGGCTTAAACTCATCAATCGTTACAGTAATCCTCGTTCCATCTTTTGCAAAATACTTAAACCCATTTATCGCGGTTTTGGCTAAGCTTACATAGATCTTAATTTTAAAATACTCCTGATCTTTGTCTTCAGGAACCAGCTCGATAACATGAACCTGCTCACCGTTAAACTCCGATTGACTATCGTAACGGTATTTGAATCCATCCTCGTAGATGGTGAAAATTTTCTGCGGATTATCGAAAATATCTCCCGACTCCTCACCATCGTCTACAGAAAAGACATTAACCTCTTGTACATCGGGCATATAAACCCACTTAGTAGTTCCATCGAAAAAAGTAATGGCATCCATAAAGTCGAGCCTGTATTTATCGCCCTTTTGCCATAACTCCCCTTTGTAAAGCTCCTCCATGTCGGCACCTTTATTTACTGCTTTAGATGTAAATTTCACTTTTAAGGTTGAGTGTGCTTTTGTAGCTTCCGAGAGCTCATCAAGAATTTCCTTAGCCTTCGGATCTTGTTGAGCATTTACGCTAAGAGCAAAAAAAGCCAACGTAATCCATGTCAAAATTAATTTCATCAGTTTTTAGTTTTAAATTTAGTTGTCAGATAAAGCTTGCCATGAAAAATAATTCTACACAAACATCTTAAAAAAAACACACATGTGTAAAAACATGACTATCGCCCAGTTAATACTTATTCGTTTATAGCTTGTTCAAATGTTGTTCCAAAGCATATTCATCGGGAATTAAAACTTGCCGTGCCTTAGAGCCTTCGAAGTGTCCAACAATAGCCGCAGCCTCGAGCTGGTCTACAATACGACCGGCTCTATTGTACCCGATAGAAAATTTTCGTTGTATTAGTGACGTACTTCCCTGTTGATGTGCTACAATCAATCGCGCAGCATCATCGAAAAGCACATCGCGCTTTTCCAGATCGGCCATACTAGCTGATCCACTGCCCTCTTCAGCGTATTCCGGCAGTTCGTAGGGTTGTGTATAGGACTGCTGACCGGCAATATGATCCATAATTACTTCCAGCTCAGGCGTATCGACAAACGCACATTGCAAACGTACCGGTTCGGCACCTGTAGAAATTAGCATGTCGCCACGTCCAATCAATTGGTTTGCGCCCGAACCATCTAAAATGGTTTTAGAATCGATACCCGACGTTACACGGAATGCAATTCGTGCCGGGAAGTTCGCTTTAATTACACCCGTAATAATATTAGTAGTAGGACGCTGTGTAGCAATAATTAAATGAATTCCAATGGCTCTGGCCAACTGTGCCAAACGAGCAATGGGCATTTCAATTTCTTTCCCGGCAGTCATAATTAAGTCGGCAAACTCATCAATAATTACAACAATATACGGTAAAAACCGATGGCCTTTTTCAGGATTCAGTCGCCTGTCAATGAATTTTTTATTATACTCTTTCAAATTACGAGTATGTGCACTTTTCAGCAAATCGTAACGGTTATCCATTTCCAGACACAGCGAATTAAGTGTGGTAATAACTTTATTTGTGTCAGTAATAATAGGCTCTTCGGCATCGGGAATTTGTGCGAGGTAATGCTTTGACAGTTTATTATAAAGTGACAATTCTACCTTTTTGGGATCGATTAACACCAGTTTTAATTCGGCAGGATGTTTCTGATACAGCAAACTGGTCAAAATAACATTCAACCCAACAGATTTACCTTGACCTGTAGCACCGGCCACCAACAAGTGAGGTAGCTTAGTAAGGTCAATTACATAGGTTTCGTTAGTAATGGTTTTGCCCAAAGCCATAGGCAGTTCCATTCCCGACTCCTGAAATTTTTTGGAAGCGATAACTGCTCGCATCGAAACCATTTCCGGGTTTTGATTCGGCACTTCAATTCCGACTGTACCTTTCCCCGGCATTGGCGCAATAATTCGAATACCCAGAGCAGCCAAACTTAATGCAATATCATCTTCAAGGTTTTTAATTTTGGAGATTCGTACTCCGGGAGCCGGAATAATTTCGTAAAGCGTAACGGTTGGTCCGATAGTGGCTTTAATTTTATCAATTTTAATATTGTAATTGGCCAATGTATCAACAATTTTGGCCTTATTGGCTTCCAACTCATCGGCAGACACGCGATCGGCGGCAGTACCCTTCTCAAAGCGCGGCAACATATCGAATGTGGGGAACTGGTAGTTTTCTAAATCTAACCGGGGATCGTACTTACCCGATTTATGTGTTTGAACACTCCGCTGCACTTCCTCCTCGGCAGCTGTTTGGGTAACTTCCATCCCTATTTCACCCTCGCCAGATTGTTTCTTCGGCTGTTTTTGTGGCTGGCTATCCGGATTCTCTTGCGCCTTTTCTTCTTCCGGATATTTTACACTCACATCTACTAAATTATCTTCAAAGGCCACATCGGTTTGCTGCGATTTTAAATCGGAGGGTAATTCTTCTTTCTCTTGCTCAACATCCGATTCAGCCAACATTTCAGAAGCATCCTCTACGGTCTCTTCAACGTCGTCGCCTGCAACTTCAAACGAAATACCGTTATCTTGTGTATTCTTCTCCTTAGCCAAATGCTCCTCTTGGTCTTCTTCAGGACCGGAAACAGTTGTATCAAAATCGCTTTCATTTTCCGTGTAGCTATTATCTGCGCTAATTGTTTCTTCATCGGTTATGCCCGGGTGCACTGTCTGTGCTGCATCTTCATTTCCTTTGGCAGAACTATAGTTTAATCGTAAATTTTCAATTTTATATTTCAATGCAAGGTACAGCTGACGAAAACGATAAACGACAAAAACGAACGTTATGAGCAATAAAAACAATATGGTACCCGCTTTCCCGAGCAATGCATTTAACCATTGGGCTACAAAATATCCGTGGCCACCACCCAAATTAAACCAATGATCGCCAAATAAATAGCCTAAAAAGGCTGAGCTTAAAATTATAATGATTAACGTGTTTTTTGTAGTCTGCAAAAATGGCAATGGCCGAATTTTCCATAAATGTAGGCCTCCCAACAAGGTAATGAGAATAAAACCAAGAGATGAAACACCAAACCATCTGTGAATAAACAAAGAAGAGACAAGTATACCGCCTTTTCCGGCCCAATTGCCAATATTTTCTTTTTCGGACTTTAAAATTTCGTCAATACTTAATCCAATCAAGCTTTGATCGTCTTGCCAGGTAAAAAAATACGAAACAAAGGCCAATAAGGCAAAAAGGGAAACAAAGACAAGCAGGAGTCCGGCAATTAACCGAATTCGTTCGTCCCCCAGGGAATTCTTTTTATTCTTCTTTTTCGATTTGGCCATACTCACTCAAAATTAGCGTATGCAAAATTACAAGAAATAATCGATAATGAAAGGGTTTTATTTTTAATCTAACGCCCCAAAGAAACCAAGCAGTACATTAAAACAAACAGACATACACTTTTAGCCTAAAGCTAATTTGAACCCAGCTTCAAAATACCAAGAAATGAATGGGATTTTTAAGGGAAAAATGACAAATAATCTGTAGGAATTTCCGTTTTTTAGCATGCAAAAAATGGGCGCATTGCAGCGTTCTGCAAGTATTTTTTAACGTAGATAAAATGAAAAGTCTATTCCCGGCCGATCAGGGCATACTTAACTTGACACGAACAAATCAGCTAATTTTCACACCAAGTACAACGATATCATCAACTTGTGTCTCCTCCCCTTCCTTTATCCATTCCATAATTCGTTTGTCAAGTATTTCTTTTTGTTCTTGCATATTCTTTTCGTGAATTTCCATGAGAAGCTTTTTAAAGGCTTTTGACATGAACTTCCGTCGGCTCGGCCCGCCAAACTGGTCTACGTATCCGTCAGAGAATGTATAGAGTTGCATGGCAGTATCTATTTTTATGGTTTTGGTTTGAAAAGAAGCGTTTTTTATATGTATCCCGATTGGCATCTTGTCGGCTTTAACCTCCTCTAAGATGTGTGTTTGGTTAAATACTGCTCTTTTGGGCAATTTGGTTTCATCTTCGTTGGCAATGGCTTCTTTTTCGTCGGGTGTTTGTTTGCGAATGATATAAAGTGGATTATTTGCTCCTGCAAAATTAATTGTCTTTGTTTGGTTATCGATTACGTAAAGTGCTAAGTCCATGCCATCTTTGGCTTTCACATCGTCTCCTTCTTGTTTTAGGGCTTCAATTACATGCGCTCTAAGATGGTTAAGGATTTCTCCGGCATCTGTAACGAAGTTTTTATTTACTATCTCGTTGAAGAATGACATCCCCAGCATGCTCATAAAGGCACCTGGTACTCCGTGCCCTGTACAGTCGGCTGCAACTATAATTGTTTTTTGTTCGATATGCGTCATCCAGTAATAATCGCCACTAACAATATCCCTTGGTTTAAATAAAACGAAGTGTTCAGGAACAGCATCGTCGAGCATTTTTTTGGATGGTAATAATGCTTGCTGTATCCGGCTTGCATATTGGATGCTGTCTGTAATGCTCTTGTTTTTATCGGCAATTTCATCGCGTTGCTTTTCTATTTCTTCTTTTTTCTCAACGATCTCAGCTGTGCGTTGTTTTACGAGTTCTTCCAGGTGTTCTTTCTCTTTTTGCAGCTTACGTGTACGCCACTGCACGAGGAGAATAACCAGAATTATGAATCCGATAATGTAACCAAGGATAGCCCAAATGGTTTGGTACCAGGGTGGCAATACTTTGAAATCGTAGATCCCTGTTTCATTTTCAACGTGCATATTAAAGTCTGTGACTTTGCTTTCCATGCCATATATGTTACGTGCTTTTACCTGGAATCTATATTTACCGGACGGCAGGTTTGTATATTCTTTTTCTGCTTTTAGCGACCAGGATGACCATTGTTTATCGTACCCGTCGAGTTTGTAGCTATAGCGTGTTTCCTCTTCATTTTCATAAAAAGCTGCTGCATAGGTGAACCTGATGTCATTCATTTTATGTTTCAGAGCCACCCCTCCGACTTTTTCTTTCTGTTCTGACACTTGCTGCTCATTGAAAAAATCACCACCAAACAGAATAGAATCGTTACCAAGTGTAACTTTTCTAACATAGCATTTGAATTCTGTGTTTGGTATTTCTTCTTCCCAGTTTTTGTTGAACGAGAACAAACCTTTTGATGAGCCCAGCCAAACGAGGTCTTTTTCGGCATAAATCACATCCACCTGAACGTTAGGTAATCTGTTATAAATTGTTGTATCGTATTGAGTAAATGTTCCATCTTTTTTGACGCGTTTAATACATTGGCGATTTTGGCTATACATGTTAAAGTAGAAATAATCCTCATCTTCTTCTATGTATGAAATACCCATTTTCGTACTTTCAATAATTTCTTTAAATTTTTCTACCTTTTCAAATTTATCTGACTCGGCATTATATAAGAGAATACCACTGGATCCGATCATGTAAAGTTTTTGATTATGCATGTGAAAGTAATTTTGAGCAGGATTATTAACTCCCTTACTTTCAGCATAAAAATGAGGTTCGTCTTCAATTGTACTGAAATTTGCAATACCCGAAAATGATGTTGCAAACCAATATTTATTATTGTGGTAAACTACGGATTTGACTTGTGTAGATTTGCTAATATTTGCAATTTGATGCCATTTATTGCTCAATGGTTCGATAATACTCAAACCTTCCCGAGTACCAATAAAGACCTGTCCGGGCTTTTCGGGATTGGGCACAGACAAAGAATATATGTAGTATTTGCCTCCTTTATCAATATTGCCAATTCTTTCTTCGATACTTCTTATTTTGCCATTTTCCGTAAGTTCATAGAGGCCATTGGTTGTTCCGATGAGCAGAACATTTTCCTTTGTAACAGGGTTTTGATACGGTAGCAAGCTCCAGGCTTGTTGGCTTAACAGATTCTTAAATTCAGTGTGGTTTGCTCCAGGTTGTTTCACAAATAGGCCTGAGCTTGTAGCAAGATACAAATCACCATTAAACCTCTGTATATCAAGAACGTGACCTTTCAATCCATTCCGTTCATCCATAACACGGAAGGGTAAATGCCAATCGATTCTCATGATACCGTTATTCAAGCCTGCCCAAAGTGGGGTTTTCATTCCATTATTGGAATATACATATGCCACACGTTCGTCGCTTGGCAGTCCTGTTTGGCTATTGTACAATTCATAGGGTTGAAAGTCTTTCGTTACAAACACACCACCGTTCAGTGTAGCATAAGCACTTGTGTTATTATGTATTGATGCCTGGTATAACACATTGGTTTTTAAGTATGCATTGGTTTGCTCTACCTGGCATTGCTGAATTGAATAATCAGACTTTTCAACTTTGTAAAGTCCATTGAAAAAGGTTCCTACAACAAATGACGTATCGGATATTGGGGCGAGTGTAGATACATTTTTTTCTGCAAGAACTTCTGATGCCACAGGTTCAAATTCTCCATTTTCAGTCATTTTTAAAATGCCCGCATTATAATTTGCCACAAACAGCTCATTATCTACGCCAAAAGAGAAGTTGCTATTTTTGGGTAGTGTAAAAACTTTGATTGTATCTGAATCATACCTGAATACTTTTTTGGACGAGCAAAAATACACGTACCTATCTGTCGCTACAGTTTTCCAAACATCTCTAAAGCTATTTGCCTGCGATGAATCTATAAGATAGAGCAAGGATTGATACCGAAGGCTTCCCGTATTATCGGGAATAAGATGTCCGAATTCACTTACTGCTCCGACAAAAATATGTCCATCATCGGAAATTGCGAGCGAACGAACAATAGAGTTATTAGTTGTTGGTATCTTTCTCCACTGCTTTCCATCGTATTGCAAGACGCCGGCATCATTATTACCAAAATAGAGAATGCCTCTTTTGTCTTTCACAATAGCCCAATTTTGTTCGGTCCCGCCATATTCATTCATGCCATAATAGCGATAAAACGGATAGCCATTTTTGTTTATTTGGGCGTTCCCTGCAATGGCAAACAATAACAGGAATAAGGTAATAAGTGCATTATTCATTTTTTGGTCGTTTGTTTTTAGCTGGCTATAATGTATATAAAATCAACTGATGTACAACGAGGGCATAAAGACTCTCTGTTTAAATTCCTCCTAAAAATACAACCTTAAAAAAAAGGAGGCAAATAATAATGCCTCCTTTTTACCAAATACATTATTTTTCTATTTCTGGATAATGCATTTATGCATATACATGCGGCCTTGTTCGGTTACAAACCGTAATATGTAAACGCCATTTTTCAGCACCGGCCGATAGTAATTGATGCTTCGTGCTTCGACCGGTAAAACATCTGTTATATGGCCATTCACTTCATATATTTCCAGCTTGCCTTTTTGGGCACTGTTGTGTTGCTTCAGGAATATTTCATTGTCCGATGTGTATAGTTCGACGCTTGAATTTAGCGTTTCCACACTTACTCCTGAGATAAATACTATGTCACTTGACAATAAATCTTCCACTCCATTGAGAATGCTGTTGTTTACCAATAAATTAAAGGTTTGTCCCTCACTGGAACCGTCACCAGTATAGGTCAGCTCAATAGCAAAATGAGCAGAGTCTTGAATAATTACATTGGATATGCTTAACCCGACGGGTTCGTTTTGTAGTATAAAGTTATTTGCACTGGCCGAAATGTTTGTGATCCAGTCATCTGTAAATTCGAATTGTAGGTTTGGTTCATTAATTGTGTTTTCGTTTACAGAATCGGCAAGTGATTGCAATGACTCAACATAAGGAACAAAAGCAATTGAGTTTTCAGAAACGAGCGACACTCCATCGGATGCATTAAACTGCGATTCATCTATTTGCAAAATAGCATTTTCATAATTATCGTAGTCTTCTGAGCGGATTCCACTGAGCTGCATGTTGGCATGGTTGGGGCCAACATATTCAACACTACTGATTGTCACTCCTGTTGGAAGCCAATTCATAGACCAATCGGCACTTGTTAATGTTACATTAAAAGTACCTCCGGTCAATTCTACTTCGAAGGTTGCACCATTCTCTTCACTCTCCTGCACTGTATAATTGGCACTGAATGCAATTGATTCGGAGTCGTTAACTGCTGTAATGACAAGGTTATTGGAAGTGTGCGTAATTGCTGAAGTTACTTCGGTTCCTTGCATTGTGATGACAAATTCCGGATAATCTGTATCGAAATCCGTACCATCGAAATTCAACGTAATGGTTCCCGTGGAAGCAGAAGTATAATTGACTGTTGATATTCCGCAGCCGGCCGGAGCATTTTCGATGTTAAAATTGTCCACATCTAATATGTTGTCGACGAAAGAATCGAATGCCAGCTCCAAATTAATTACAGCACCATCGAGGTTCGCTTCTGTAAGGCCTGCATGGCTGATTACCATTGATTGGGTTTCGGTTTCAGCTGTAATTGTTATGGCATTAGAAGTAAGCTCCTCACTTGTGCTATTTGCCTGCGCCAAAAGTGTGACCCTAAAGTTTGTAACGTCAATGTCGAAATCGGTTCCATCGAATGCGAGTGTAAGGGCGACGCTATCGGTCTGGATATCTGATACACTTTGGATGGTTACTCCTGTGGGCTGATTGTTTAGATTAAAATCTTCAACTCCCAGCGGAGTAATAAATGAACCACTGGAAAGTTTAAGTCCTACTACTGCGCCACCAAGATTTGATTCTGTAAGGGGATCAATTGTACTAAGAAACAGTTCTTGTGTTTCATTGATTGCCTCAAAAGTTATCTCACCCAGAGCAGACAAAGCTACTTCTGCAAAATCATTGATTTGTGAACCTCCAATTGAAAGTTGGTCGACAACGACATCAACATCATAATCAGACAATGCATTGCCCGACAATGTGAGTATAGCGTTTGTATGGTCGATGCGGTCAACTGCTCCCAGCGTAACTCCGGCAGGCAGCCCTGTAAATACCCATTCGCTTACAATTTGGGTTTGTGCAAACGTACCGCCGGTAAGTACAGCTTCTAATTGTGCGCCATCTTCGGCACCTTCGGTGATGGTATTTAAAGCGGCAAACGCAACAGATTCATCATCGTCTACTGCCTGAATGAGCAGCGCGTTCGATGTGTAATTATTGTTCGAAACCACTTCAACCTGTTCAAGTGTGATGGCGAAAGAT
>JAQICA010000240.1 GCA_027858775.1 Salinivirgaceae bacterium
TTGGCGTCTCTGAGGTAGAAAATTGAACCGCTAAGGCACTAAGTCGCTAAGATTTTTAACG
The DNA here is from genome assembly GCA_027858775.1 of Salinivirgaceae bacterium. Lineage (GTDB taxonomy): Bacteria > Bacteroidota > Bacteroidia > Bacteroidales > Salinivirgaceae > Salinivirga. The sequence goes on from JAQICA010000240.1 coordinate 62, forward strand.
TGGGATTTCGGCGTTTCTTGGTGGCTTTCCGTCTCCGTGGTAGAAATTTGAACCGCTAAGGCGCTAAGGCGCTGAGGTTTCCAATGTGGGATTCGTAATTCTTGGCGGCTTTCCGTCTCTGCGGTAGAAAACTGAACCGCTAAGGCGCGAAGTCGCTAAGGTTTTTAATGTGGGTTTCGTAATTCTTTGCGGCTTTGCGTCTCTGAGGTAGAAAACTGAACCGCTAAGACACTAAGACGCTACGGTTCCAATGTGGGATTTCATAATTCTTTGCGGCTTAGCGTCTCCGCGGTTACATTATCAGCATTTATATTTCTCGAAATTTTGCAAATGATCAATACTCCAATATATTTGTTCCTCAAAAAAACAGTCATGATAAAACCAGAGTACAATAGATTAGCCAAACAAATTGTAGACTCCTCGTATCACGTACATTTAGAGATGGGTCCCGGATTGCTAGAGTCGGTCTATGAATTTTGCTTAGCAGACGAATTGCGGTCACGTGGGATTTTTGTTCAGGAGCAGGTTTGCATCCCACTTGTTTATAAAGGCCGGAACTTAAATAAGGATTTTAGACTCGATTTACTGGTCGAAAAAGAGATTATTATTGAGCTAAAAGCTGCTGAATACATTCTTCCCGTACATGAAGCTCAAATTATTTCGTATTTAAAGCCGGCAGATAAACCATTGACCATTCACAAAATGCACTTACCCAATATCGTTCATCAGTTTACTGCCATCGCTTTCTTTCATTAATTGGTCGAATTTGCTCAGTATTTTTTCAATTTGCACCTTCTCTTTGGAGGCTACAGCGAGTACTTTATCGGCTCCATGATGTTCAATTACATGCAACACGTAGCTTACGGTAAGCATATTTACATCGCGTGCTGGCTGATAGGCTTTCTCTTTATCGTGCAGGGTTGTTACTTCGGAAAAAACGTTACTTTCTAAAAGCATATACACAGTATCGCGCACTAAACGAATGGGGATTTCCAGTTGCTGGCTAATTTCTTTCGATGTAAGAGGCTGTTCGCCTTCCACAAACCGCCGCACAACTAACCGTACAATCATTAGTGTAAGCACTTTACGACTGTACAGATTCAAATTCTGAACATCGGGATCGAACTCGTATTTTTCCACATTTTGAACAGAGAAAGATATTTCGGCACCCAATAATACAATTACCCAACTAATTTGGAGCCAAATAAGAAACAATGGCAGCGCAGCAAAACTTCCGTAAATAGCATTGTATCGCGAAACGCCTACCTGAAAATGAATATACCCCCATTGCACAAATACGAAAATGGTACCGGCAATAATTCCGGCAACAAATGCCGACTTGAAATCGACTTTGGTATTGGGCATCACCATGTAAATAACGGTCAGTACGAGCCAAAAAAGCACATAGGGAATGAGCTTAATAAGAAAGAATATGAGCGGACTGATGTAGCCCAACAACGCCACTTCTTCAGTAATTTGTGTGATTTGTGTGGTGATAAAAACATTGGCACTGGTCGACAGGATTAGTAGAATGGGCGCGATAAGCATCATTGTGAAATAGTCGCTGATTTTGCGCGGCCAGGTGCGGGCTTTATGTATTTGCCAAATGGCATTAAATGAATCTTCGATATTGCCGAAAACCTTCATTACAGTCCATAATAATATAACAATACCAACTCCGGCAATTAAGCCGCCTTGCGTAGTTTCCAAAAATCTATTGGCAAATGAAATTATATAGTCGATCACCTCCTGCTGCCCGGAAAGACTCTCCGTGAGTTTATTCTCCAGAATTTCGTCTAATCCAAATCCCTTGGCAATACCAAAGCCCATGGCAACAATGGGAACAACGGCCAACATGGAGTAATAAGTAAGCGCCGATGCTCTTAATGATACTTTATCTTCGCGAAAACCACGAATTGCGATTAGTATAATACGTAGCGGAAAAATTAATCCACGCAAATACAATGGTAAATTCTTCAGGTTTAAGCGCCAAATATCGGTTCGTACAAAATCTATGGCCTGTTGTAAATATCGTTTTATCATAATCGGTTTCCATTAAAGTTGTTCACTGCACAATTGAAAAACACTCATACACCCTTCTGTAATTTAGCGATATTGCACCCCCTGCAAAAAAAACGCGCAAAATTCGAACCTCATAAAAGTACAAAAAAATGTCGTCCGGTAATTGAGTAAAAATATGCTGCCGCCATATCAAGCACGCGAAAAACAAAGAACATGAATTAAAAAATGCTTTACAATAGCAAATCGGGTAGTTTGCCCCTTCATTTTAGGAGTATTTGCGCAGCCCATTTTCCATTTATGGAATTTATAACCAATAAAATTGGAAATCATGCTGTAGTGGGTCTCTCAGGTTTTTGG
>JAQICA010000007.1 GCA_027858775.1 Salinivirgaceae bacterium
CTTCTCAATTGATCATGAATACTGCCAGGGCAAACGGAGCATACAAAAAAACGGCCATAATTTTAATGGCATTGGCCTTTACTAAATCGTAACCCGCACCTAAAACCAACACAGCCAGCAGAATAATTCCTACTCCAATGTGAATGAAACCGCCATAGATTCCCGTGACAAAAAAGAGCAGGTATTGCCACCAGCCCAGTTTCTTTTGGTTAAGGGCTTGTTGGCCTTCAATCCATTTCGACGGATTAATGAAGATAAAAATAACCATAAATACGAGTACCACCGCCAGCACTGTTTCGAAAATATCGTGCGGAATCGATACTGCAATTTGGGCGCCCAGCACAGAGCCTATTACAATAGGAATGCTAATGTAAAATCCTTTCCTGATTTCTAGTACTTTAGCTTTGCGAAATGTCAGTGTGGCTGCCAAAGTTTGCATAATTACCCCAATACGTACTGTACCGTTGGCCATGGGGGCAGGTAAGCCCATCAGCATAAACAGACTGTATGTAATTACTGTTCCGCTACCGGCAATAGTGTTAATTATGCCAACCAAAAACCCGGCAACTATGAGAATTGCGGCTGCTTGCCAGGTCCATGGATCGAGGTTTGCAAAATATTCCGTAATCATAGATATAATTAAAGTAGCGTCGGGTAATTTAGCATGAAGCTATGTAATTGGTTTTGTCTGCACTAATTCCGTTTGCAATATCCAGACAAGTTTAAAAGTAAAGGAGCGTAAAAAAAGGCTGCATCAAAAGAAAATACTCGTTTTATACGAGAATTGTATGTTCCGCCGTTCACGGAAGCAAAGTACTCTTTTGATACAGCCCTGGTATAAATAAACTATTTCTTTGCCGGTATTTTTTTCAATACATCTAGCAATAAGTCCCAGAACTTTTGTGTCGTTTCAATGTCAATTTTTTCATCTGGTGAGTGAGCATCTCTAATGGTTGGACCAAACGAAATCATATCTAAATATGGATATTTTTCTAAAAACAGACCGCATTCCAACCCGGCATGTATGGCGCGAACGATCGGTTCTGTTTTGAATAATTTTTCGTACGAAGTTTTTGTAATATTCAGTATTTCAGAGTTTGTATTTGGTTGCCATCCGGGATATCCGTCGGAGTGTCTTACTTTGGCTCCGGCCAAGCGAAATACTGAGGCTACGCTTTCTTTAGCATCGTTTCTGGCCGATTCTACCGAACTTCGTTGCGAAGTTACAAGTTCAATGATGTTTTTATCTTTCATTTTGACGCTGGCCAGATTGGTTGATGTTTCTACCAGGTCCGGAATATCGCGACTCATTTCAAATACTCCGTGGCGTACCCCTCTGATAGCTCTGAGTAGTGCATTTTGAACCTTTTTATTGATGAGCTTTTTGGCTTCGCCGGTTTGTTTCAACGTTATTTCTAGTCCAGGTTCAGTTGTTTGTAACTCGTTTTTGGCAGCCTCTTCAAATTTTTGGAAGAAGTTTTCCAAATCACTGCTGTATTTATTATCGACAGTGAATACTGCTGTTGCTTCACGGGGAATTGCGTTACGCACCTTTCCGCCGTCGATGTGCGACAGGCGTATTTTAAACCGTTGTGTTGCGTCTTGTAAAAAGCGACCTACAAGTTTTACGCTGTTGCCCAGTCCTTTGTGAATTTCGTCGCCGCTGTGTCCGCCTTTCAGACCGGTAATATTAATTGTGTAGGTAACGTGGTCTTTCTTTGGCAATTTTTCTTTGTAAGCGAATGTTGCGAGAGTATCGATTCCTCCGGCGCAACCGATAAAAAGTTCGCCCTCGTCTTCCGAATCAAGATTAATAAGGTACTTGCCTTTAAAAAAATCGGGCTCCAATGCAAAAGCACCAGTTAAGCCGGTTTCTTCGTCCACGGTAAACAGGCATTCAACAGGTCCGTGTTCAATGGATTCGTCAACCAAAATTGCCAGCTCTGCTGCTATACCAATACCGTCATCAGCGCCAAGCGTGGTGCCATCGGCTTTTACCCAGTTTCCATCAATAACCGGAACAATGGCATCTTTCGAAAAATCGTGCTTTTTTGCCTTGTTTGCCTCGCAAACCATATCCATATGGCTTTGTAGCACAACGGTTTCTAAATGCTCAAGCCCTTTAGTGGCAGGTTTGCTGATGAGCACATTCCCAATGCTATCCACATCGTGTTTCAGATTGTGCTTTTTAGCAAATTCTACGAGGTATTCTATAATTTTTTCTTCCTGCTTCGATGGGCGGGGAACCTGACAAATCTCTTCAAAATATGACCAAACTAATTTTGGTTCTAGTGTGTTTAGTGTACTCATAATTTTTTTTAATGCAAATTTAACAAACAAATAGAGAAATAATTTGCTAAAGTCGAAAAAAATGTGGATTTTTATGCTGGCCAATCTTCCTAATTAACAGGATTTTATAAATGGCCGTAAAATTATTCTTTTGTTAAAAATCAATTTTTTTGTATGGAATATCTAAAATTTGACAAAGCAAAGCTGGTAAATCTAGAGTACGCTTTGCAGCGAGAATTATTGCGAACAAATCGTAAGGGCTCTTACGCTTGTTCTACTATTATTGATTGCAATACCCGGAAGTATCACGGATTGCTTGCAGCTGACTTGCCCGATATTGACGGTGGTAAGCATATGCTAATCAATAATTTGCATGAGACAATTGTGCACAACGATATGGAGTTTAATCTCGGAATACATAAGTATGCCGGTGGAAACTACGAACCTAAGGGGCATAAGTATATTCAGGATTTTGATGCCGAAGATATTCCAACGCTAACATACAGTGTTGGAGATGTTATTCTGAAAAAGGAGAAAATTCTCGACGATGAACATGACCGAATACTGATTCGCTATGAGGTAGTAGAAACATCGTCGCCCATAACCTTCCGGTTACGGCCGTTCCTTTCTTTTCGGAATATTCATAGTCTTACTAAAGCAAATATGTATGCCAACACGCGCATAGAAATGGTGCGGCACGGTATACGAATGAAGCTTTATGAGGGATATCCGTTCCTTTACATGCAAATAAACACCGAACCCGACTATATTCACGTGCCCGATTGGTATTATAATGTAGAATATGCCGAAGAGCAAAATCGCGGATACGATTATAAAGAAGATTTATTTACACCCGGATTTTTTGAAACAAAGCTTCGGAAAGGCGAAAGTATCGTATTTGCAGCTGGAACAGAAGAAATGAAACCCTCTGGCATTAAGCACCGGTTTACAAGCTTGCGCAGATCAAGAACACCCCGTGTTAGCTTCGAAAATTGCCTTATAAATAGTGCTCAGCAGTTTATTGAACGCCACAACAAAACAGCAACCCTGGTTTCTGGTTATCCGTGGTACGGATCCGATGCACGCCAAACCATGATTTCACTCCCGGGCATAACCCTATCCATTGGCGATATCGATAGTTGTAAAAAAATACTCAATAGCTACATTCGTAAAATGAGTGGACCAATGTTTCCAACAACTGTGAAGGATACAGAGCTTGTTTACGATCAAATAGACGCTCCACTTTGGTTTTTCCATACACTGCAAGAGTTAGAAAAAGCAGAGCCACGTATCGATATTTACGATACATACGGCGATGTAATGAAATCAATTATTAACGGTTATCGCAATGGCACGAAGCATAAGATAAAAATGAACGATTATGCCTTAATTTACGGTGCAGGCGATAAAAATACCCCACTTTCGTGGATGAATGCCACTGTAAAAGGAAAAGCAGTTACACCGCGTAAAGGCATGCAAGTGGAGGTACAAGCGCTTTGGTATAATGCATTGCGCTACACGTATGAAAAAGCCGAAGAAAAAGGCGATACCGAATTTACTCAAGAATGGTTCTATTACCTCGATGTGGTGAAAAACTCATTTATGAATCGTTTTTGGGATGACGAAAAAGGTTACCTGGGCGACTTTTCATCTACCAAAGATGTGTATTGGGATGTTACACCCAACCAGATAATTGCTGCTGCATTGCCTTACAGCATGTTAACAGATGAGCAGAAGGAAAAAGTTATAAAGGTAGTTCGGCAGCAGCTTCTCACTCCCAAAGGGCTTCGCACATTATCGCCGGCTCATGTCGAGTATCAGCCTCACTATCAGGGAACACAGTTTAATCGCGATATGGCCCTGCACAGAGGAACTGCCTGGCCATGGTTGCTGGAGTTTTATGCCAAAGCATTATTCCAGTTCTATGGCGTTGATGCACTCGAAGAAATTCTCGATATTTACCATGCATTCGAAGAAGAAATGACTAATCATGGAATTGGTACCATATCGGAAATCTATGACGGAGATCCACCTCACACCCCTCGTGGAGCTGTATCGCAAGCCTGGAGTGTTGGTGCATTACTGCAAATTCGCCTGTTAATTCAGGAATTGCTTGTAAAAAAACAAGGTTAATTGAAAACTTATAGTCTATGAAAACATTTAAAACACCTTTAGTTACATGAGAGTATTAATGTTTGGATGGGAATTTCCACCGCACATAAGTGGTGGTTTAGGTACTGCTTGTTACGGTCTTACAAAAGGACTAGCTCATCATGGTGTTGATATCGATTTTGTTGTTCCCAAAGCCTATGGAGACGAAGACCGTTCAATCGGTCGTTTCCATTCGGCCGGGGACGTCGATTTCGATATTCGCGAGAAAACCATGAAAGAATACTGGGACAGGATAAAGTACCTTGAAGTTGGTTCAAACCTGATTCCCTACGTGTCACCCGAAGAATTTCAACGTTTGATATCAGAAGATATAATGAGCGACGTTGAGCACCATGAAGCCATCTTTTCTCAGCGGTTTTCCTTTACCGGAAAATATGGGAAAGATTTAATGCAAGAGGTTAGCAGGTATGCCCTTATTGCCACAGTGCTGGCAGAAAAACTTGATTTTGATGTTATACATGCTCATGATTGGCTTACCTATCCCGCAGGAATAGCTGCCAGCAAGGTGAGTGGGAAGCCTCTCGTTGTGCATATTCATGCTACAGAATTCGATCGAAGTGGTCAGCATGTAAATCAAAATGTGTATGAAATTGAAAGAAAGGGGATGAGCATTGCCGACAAGGTGATTAGTGTTAGTAATTTAACGAAACGTACTGTGAATGAGCGCTACGGAATTCCGTTAGAAAAAATCACTACCGTTTATAATGCTGTAGAACCTAATAAAATAGATGGAATGAACGAGCCAAGAGGTGTTCGCCAAAAGGTAATTACTTTCCTTGGACGTATTACATATCAGAAAGGACCCGACTACTTTATTGAAGCAGCTAACAAAGTGCTACAGAAAGACAGAGAAATACGCTTTGTGATGGCCGGTAGTGGCGATATGCTTAATCGGATGATACGTCGGGTAGCAGAATTGGGGATTTCAGATCGCTTTCATTTTACCGGTTTTTTGAAAGGAGATGAAGTGTCGCGTATGTTTTCGGCTAGCGATTTATATGTTATGCCATCGGTTTCCGAACCTTTTGGTATATCGCCTCTGGAAGCTATGCGATCGAATGTTCCCGTAATTATTTCGAAACAGTCAGGGGTATCCGAAATACTCGAGCATGCCATAAAAGTTGATTTTTGGGATATCGATGCCATGGCCGATGCTATGTATGCTCTGGTTAATTACAACGGAATTTCGAGAATGTTTAGTCGGTACGGAAAAACAGAAGTTGATAACCTTAAATGGGATAATGCAGCAGCAAAAGTGCTGAATGTATATGAAGAAGCTGTGAGGGAAACCGCAATACACTAACTGCGGCAACTTGATTATTGTCTGTTTAGACCCGAATGAAGGGCTTTACAGTTGAAAAACAGACTAAATTATTGCATTGAAAAAGTTTGAAACATACACTTTCGTGTAAGTCGGCTTAAGAGAATTATAAAGTAAAACCTAGTTCGTTCCAAATATTGGAAAAAGAGAATTGCCTTAAGCAAAATTGCATTTCTAGTACACGAGAGAAACTAAAAAATTATACACAGATGAAGAAAATATGCTTTTATTTCCAGGTGCATCAGCCATTCAGGTTGCGTACATATAGATTTTTCGATATAGGCAAAAATCACGATTATTTTGACGAGTTTGCCAATAAGTCGATTATGCGAAAAGTAGCAGAAAAATGTTATTTACCCATGAATCAGTTGCTTTTGGAGTTGATTAACAAATATGATGGTAAATTTAAAGTAGCTTTTTCCATAAGTGGAGTGGCTCTTGATCAGATGGAAATGTATGCCCCCGATGTGCTGGAAAGTTTTAAAAAATTGGCGCAGACAGGCAAGGTTGAGTTTCTTGCAGAAACCTATGCACACTCGTTATCAGCACTTACTGATCGGGAAGAGTTTGAAACTCAGGTTGCTAATCAGGTAAAAAAAGTGCAGGAGCATTTTAATCAAACCCCCACGGTTTTTCGCAATACGGAGCTTATTTATTCCGATCATATTGGTAGTATTGTTGCCGATATGGGCTATAAAGGAATGCTTACCGAAGGTGCAAAACATATTATGGCATGGAAAAGTCCGAATTATGTTTACACAAACACCATTAACCCACGCCTGAAATTATTATTGAAGAACTTTAAGTTAAGCGATGATATTGCTTTCCGTTTCTCGAATCGTGAATGGAATCAATGGCCATTAACTACCGAGAAATATGTGGAGTGGGTCAGGAACCTTGATGGGAAAGAAGAAATTGTGAATCTGTTTATGGATTATGAAACTTTTGGAGAGCACCAATGGGAAGAAACCGGAATTTTTGAGTTTATGCGTGCATTGCCCGATGCAGCATTCCGTCATGGAGCATTTGAGTTTGTAACTCCCTCGGAAGCGATTGATCAGCTACAGCCGGTTGGGCCGCTTCATATACAAGAACCCATTTCGTGGGCCGATGAGGAGCGCGATTTAACGGCTTGGCTTGGTAATGAATTGCAAGACGATGCCTTTGAGAAACTATATTCGCTCTGGAAAATTGTTCGCTCCAAAGACGATCCGGATATTTTACGCGATTGGCGATATTTGCAAACCAGTGACCACTTTTACTATATGTGTACCAAATGGTTCTCAGATGGCGATGTGCACAAATACTTCAATCCATACGGATCTCCCTACGAAGCATATATCAATTTTATGAATGTGTTGAGCGATTACAAAATCAGACTTGGAGAGGGTACAAATGAACAAGCCGAAGTTGAACGATTGAAAAAATTAACGCAGCAACAAGAGGAGAAAATACGCGAATTGAATATGAAAATCGGTGAAGTATCCCGAAAAGAGACAAAGTCCGTTGGCAAAAAGAGCTAACTGACGGTTTGTTTTTATTTCATGGGTACTCTAATACGTGGGTGTTCTTAATGTAAATTTCTAAATGGTGTGGATTATTGTACTGCATACTTGTTATATCGTTTCCAGAATACCAGTGTTAATATAACAGGTATGCTATAGTTGCATGAAGTTTTTTATGCCGGAACAGTTGATCGTATAGTTTCATAATTATAATGTATATATCCGCTTTTCTGCATGAAAAATTGTATTGGTTTTCTTCTTTTGCCTCATTGTCCGCCAACTGGCGGATTTTGGGCATATAGTTGATTTTCAGTAATATAATAACAGGATATGCATAAAAGCGGATAATCAAAAAAAAATAATACAATGACACAAAAAAATAAACCTGAATACTTGTTTGAAACAAGTTGGGAAATATGCAATAAAATTGGAGGAATTCATACGGTAATTGCCACAAAAGCTGCCAGTTTGCTCGCCGAATATGGCCGGAATCTGGTGCTTATTGGTCCGGACACAACCAGGTACTCCGATGGAAATATTGAGTTTGAAGAAGATCGGACACTTTTTCCTCAATGGGCTGCAGAGGCTGCGAAAGATGGTTTTCGCATTCGTACAGGACGATGGAAAATTGAAGGTAAACCAATTGTAATTCTTATCGATTTTACTGCGAATGTGCCGCAGAAAGATTCCATTTTGACCGATTTGTGGGAAGGGTTCGGTGTCGATTCACTCACAGGCCAATGGGATTATGTTGAGCCTGCCATATTTGGCTATACTGCTGGGCAGGTTATCGAGCATTTTGTCGATTTTAACCTTTCGCCACGCCACAAAGTTATCGCCCATTTTCACGAATGGATGACCGGCAGCGGAGTGCTCTACATTGAGCGTCATGCACCCTGGATTGCAACCGTTTTCACTACACATGCAACAACTATGGGACGTGCAATGTCGGGCAATGGTGTTCCACTTTATACAAATATGGAGCATCACGATGTTGAAAAATATGCGCGCCAATATAACATGGTTGCCAAATATTCGCTCGAAAAGCAAGCCGCACACAATGCAGATGTGTTTACAACAGTTAGCGACATTACTGCGCAGGAATGCAAGTTTTTACTCGATAAAGTACCCGACGTGGTTACTCCCAATGGGTTCGATATGGCCATTGTTCCCGATAAAAAGCGACGAGCTGAAATGAGCGATACAACCCGTTCGAAGTTATTTAATGTAGTGGAAACCCTTTATGGGAAAACTATTAAGAAAGATGCTTTGGTTATTGTAATCAGCGGGCGTTACGAATGGAAAAATAAAGGTATTGACGTTTTTCTCGAAGCTTTTGAGCGAATTAATACCTCAAATATTGGTCGGCAATTAATTCCGCTTCTTTTAGTGCCCGGCGGGCACGGAGGAGTGCGTAATGAGCTTCTTAATGCATTGAAAAACAACAGTAAAGATGGAGTTGACCGCCCATATCTTACACATGTTCTGCACAATCGCGATAACGACCCTGTGGTTAATGCCATCGAGCTATCTAAACTTTATCAGAAAAAAGATGTATTTCCGTTATTTGTTCCCTGCTACCTGAACGGCAACGACGGAATATTTGATATTCCTTATTATGAGATGTTTGTAGGGGGCGATATTGGAGTTTTTCCATCGTATTACGAACCTTGGGGGTACACTCCCCTGGAATCGGTCGCTTTTGGTGTGCCTGCAATAACCACTTCGCTAGCAGGTTTTGGAGCCTGGATAAGCGACAAGAAAAATATTGCCGATGGTGCTTGTGTAATCGATCGAACCGATGATAATGATAACCATGTTATTGATGCAATAGTGAAGCAAATAGAAGTTTTTGCTAAACTTACCAATGAGCAGGTTATTGAGGCAAAAGATGCTGCTACCTCCATTGCTTCAAAAGCACAATGGAGTAATCTTGTCGATCATTACCACGAAGCTTATGCCAACGCTTTGGAGCTTTCCTCAGGAAAGAGTGTGAAAATGCGTCCTCGGAAACAATTTGAATTGCCTCAATTAGAGAGCGATAAAATAAACAATCCGCCTCGTTGGACTAAAATGGTTATTCAGAGCAATCTGCCAAAAGAGCTTTCCGGCTTAATCGATATTAGCAATAACTTGTGGTGTACATGGAATTTTGAGGTGGCTCGATTATTCAAATCCATGGATGAAGAGCTTTGGTATGCTACGGAACGAAACCCGATTGCATTGCTCAATAAGATATCGAAAGATAGGCTCGAAGCTTTACTGGCCGATGATGCTTTTATGCAATCCTATCACGAATTGAAAAAAGCTTTTGAGAGCTACGTTAAGCAAAAATCAGACTCAGAGGAAACTGTTGCATATTTTAGTATGGAGTATGGTTTTCACGATAATCTGAAAATTTACTCCGGCGGATTGGGGATTTTGGCCGGCGATTATCTGAAAGAGGCTTCTGATAACAAGCTTAATCTTATTTCAGTAGGCTTTCTTTATCGCTACGGCTATTTTAAGCAACAATTTACACTTAGTGGAGAGCAGCAGGCTATACTTGAACCACACAACTTTACAGATTTGCCCGTCACTCCGCTAAAAGACGAATTTGGAAATCCCGTACTGGTTGGGGTTGATTTTCCGGGGCGTTCAGTTTACCTAAAAGTGTGGTTGCTAGAAGTTGGACGTAATCCGTTGTATTTGCTCGATGCCGATAATGACTTTAATAATCCCGAAGACCGAAGCATTACCCATCAGCTTTACGGCGGTAATTGGGAAAACCGTTTAAAGCAAGAAATTGCCTTAGGATTTGGTGGTATTCGTTTGTTGAGACATTTGGGGTATAATATTGATATTTATCACCTTAACGAAGGCCATGCTGCATTTATAAATCTGGAGCGAATTGGAAATTTGGTGCAGGAAGAAAAGTTGACATTCGATGAAGCGCTTGAAGTGGTACGTGCCAGGTCGTTATTTACAACGCACACACCTGTACCTGCCGGGCACGACGTTTTTGAAGAAGATTTGTTAAGGATGTATTTGCGTCATTTGCCCGAAAGGCTTGGAATTACATGGGAAAATATGATACAACTGGGGCGAATGACTCCTCAAAATAATAAGGAACCTTTTTCCATGAGTGTTCTGGCTGCCAATACTTCGCAGGAAATGAACGGCGTTTCTGAATTGCACGGCAAGGTATCAAGAGAAATGTTCCAGAAACTGTATAAAGGCTACTTTGCTAACGAATCGCATATTTCTTATGTTACAAACGGAGTTCATTATCCTACATGGACAGCTAAAGAGTGGAAACGACTGCACGAATCGTATTTTGCCGAAGGCTTTTACGAGAAAGTTTCCGATCGAAGTTTGTGGAAGCGTATTTATGATGTGCCCGACGAAGAAATTTGGGGTATCAGGCAGTTACTGCGTCAGAAACTAATCGATTTTATTAAAGAGCGATTTGAAGATAACTGGGTGAAACGGAACGATAACCCACGGCGTATTATGCAGGTAATTAATACGATTGAGTCCAAAACTTTAACTATTGGCTTTGCCCGTCGATTTGCCACATATAAGCGTGCCCATCTTTTGTTTACCGATACCGAACGCTTAAAAGAAATTGTAAATAATCCGGAAAGACCTGTGCAATTTGTATTTGCCGGAAAAGCGCACCCTGCCGATAAAGCGGGACAAGATATTATTAAGTATATTATTGAAATATCGCAGCGTCCCGAGTTTGCCGGGAAAATTATTTTTATTGAAAACTATGATATTCTGTTGGCCAAGCGTCTTGTTAAAGGAGTTGACGTATGGCTTAATACGCCAACACGTCCGCTTGAAGCAAGTGGTACTAGTGGAATTAAGGCTACACTTAACGGAGTGCTAAACTATAGTGTACTCGATGGTTGGTGGCGTGAAGGGTATAAACCCAATGCGGGTTGGGCATTGCAAGAAGAACGCGTGTACGAAAACCAGGAGTTCCAGAACGAACTCGATGCTGTTAATATTTATGCAACGCTAGAAAATGAGATTATTCCAGCATTTTATGATCGAAACGAGAAGGATATCCCCGTAAGGTGGATTGAGTTTATAAAGAACAACATAGCTCAAATTGCACCAGAGTTTACTACACATAGAATGCTGCACGATTATATTGATCGTTTTTATAAGCCGCTAATGAAGTCGGGCAAAGAAATTATGGCCGATAACTATAAATTGGCTACCGATATTGCCATGTGGAAGCAGCATATTTATGCCAATTGGGAAGAAATCGAGGTTGTAAACGTTGACTTTCCCGATACTTCAAAGCACGATTATAAATCGGGTCATAGTTATCATGGGGAAGTAGTTTTGAGTATGACTAATCTCAAACCCGAAGAAATAGGTATAGACCTGGTGTTGTCAGATGAAGCCGCAAATATGCGTGAAGTCACCGATGTTTTTCAACTTAAATACGAAAAATCAGTCGATAATATGCATTTTTATTCCATTGAAATGGAGTTGGAAAACCCGGGCACATTTGAATACGGATTGCGTATATACCCCAGGAACAGCGCATTAAAGTACAGAACGGAATTTAATCTGGTTCGCTGGATTTAATTTTATAAGAATAACCAAAATCCTGCAAATGTTTCATGTTAAATGAATGCATTTGCAGGAATTTAGAAGTGATTTTTTATTCTGACTTCCCAAGCTGGGATTTGTCGACTCAAAAAATAAATTATTAACCTGGGGTTTCTGAGAAGAAAGCATATTGATTAAGGATATGTGGTTATTTTCTTTTGTTTGGTATCAGAAAATAGCCATTTCTTATTCCTGCAACAAATGCTAACTCGCGCCGTATGGTACGGATAGCATGGAGTCGGAAGAATTTTGGAGCTGCTTCTGACCGAAAAAAAACCAAGGGGATATTTTTACGTATTATTATGGAAAAGAAAAAAGTAGAGGTTAAAATTGACCATCTACGGCGAGTATTTTTTTTTCCGGATCCGTAAAGTTGAAAGATTTAGGCAATATGTGGCAATAAGTTTTTGAAATGCCCGAGTTTGCTGATCAAGGTTTTGCCATATTAAGCGATTATCGCAGTGCAACTTTTAAATTTGAGTTGCATGAGATCGATATAGTGTTTCCTTTTTTTAGGGAGCACCGTTCCCAGTTTTATGGGAAATTACATGCAGTATTGGTTGGAAATCCATATACGACAGCCATTACTCTATATTTACAAAGTATGTTAGATATGGATTTGAATTTTCTAATTCGATCGTTTAGCACTGAAGAACAGGCGTTAAGCTGGCTGAAGAGCAAAGAAAAAATAGTTGAAAAACTATTGTAACCTAAGTTGAGCGGTTTGAACGTAGTGAAAAAGCGCTTTACTTAGGTTTAACCCCGATTTAGAAATTGTCGGTTTTCACCGAATAGGTGAGGTAAAAACCTTACAATTTCTTTATCGTGAGCGAAAATCGCTCAATT
>JAQICA010000121.1 GCA_027858775.1 Salinivirgaceae bacterium
ACCTACATTTAATATAAAAACATCTTGCTCCTTTTTCACTATATTTTTTTCGCTAATTTTATCTGTTGAAAGCACGTTATAGACTTATTGAAGATTATTCTTGCCAACAATTATAACGTAAAAGTGCTATATCTGCCCATTTTATTAATACTTAGAAAACTTTTTTTTGACTTAATCGAAAAAAAGACAAAACACCTTTGATATTAATATAAAAACTATTTATATTTGCACCCCTGAATAAAAAATTAAATCAGATAGTTATGATAATCATTCCGATTAAAGAAGGCGAAAATATAGATCGGGCGCTTAAAAAGTTTAAGCGCAAATTTGAAAAAACCGGTGTAGTGAAAGAACTGCGTAAACGTCAGCAATTCGACAAACCGTCGAGATTAAAACGCGAACAAAAAATTAAGGCGATTTACAAACAAAAAATGCAAAACGAGGAACAAAACGGATAGATTTTACGTTAAATTTTGTAAATTTGATGTAAACTTTCTGCTTATGCTAAAAGCATTTCTCGACTACTTAGCCTTTGAAAGAAAACTTTCAAAGCACACCATACAAGCTTACAAAACAGATATTCACCAGTTCGAGCTGTTTTGTGAAAACTTACAAGTAAATGATCTATTGTCGGTTAATAGTACTATTATCCGACAATGGATTATTTTTTTATTGGAACAAAACCATCAAGCTGTTTCCGTACATCGAAAAATATCTTCGATTAAGGCCTTTTATAATTTCTTGCAAAAACAAGGAAAAATGCCCGCTAATCCGGCAGAATATGTCGTGTTGCCCAAAAAACAAAAGCGGCTCCCCTCATTTCTAAAAGAATCAGAAACGGTTAATTTCTTCTCAGACGATTTTTTCCCACACAATTTCGAGGGAACAAGAGACAAATGCATTATTCAGTTACTGTATCTCACCGGAATTCGCCGCCGCGAACTGGTAGATCTTATGACGAACAGTATCGATTTTTCTCGGAACCTAATTATTGTCAAAGGTAAACGTAATAAAACCCGTATGGTACCCGTTCCTAAATGGCTACTTGATCAATTAGATGAGTATTTGTCAGATAGAAGCCAAGTGGCAGGTCAAACACACAATGCATTGTTTGTTACCGAAAAGGGATTACCCATATACGAAAAGCTTGTTTATCGCATTGTCCATAAGTTTTTATCACAAATCACAACCATCGATAAAAAAAGTCCACATGTCCTCCGTCACACATTTGCAAGCCAAATGCTCGATGCAGGTGCAGACCTGAACGCAATAAAAGAATTGCTAGGACACGCCAATTTATCGGCAACAGAAATTTACACTCACAATAGTTTTCAACGATTAAAGAAAGTATATTCGCAAGCCCATCCCAGGGCATAACTAATCATTTTAAAGGAGGTTATTATGGAAGTAAAAATTCATTCAATCAAATTTGATGCAGATGAGAAACTCATTAAGTTTATCGAAAGTAAAGTAGAAAAGTTCGAACAAGTTTATGACAATATTATCGAAGTTGAAGTTTTTCTTCGTCTCGAGAAAAACCAAAATTTCCAAAATAAAATTGCGGAAATCAAAATTAGCCTTCCAGGTAATGATCTATTTGCTAAGAAACAATGCAAGACATTTGAAGAAGCTACAGACCTCTCTGTAGAAGCATTACGGAAGCAAATAAAAAAGCACAAAGAAAAAGTTAAAGGAATTTAAAAAAAACATCTCTTTTTATTTGGAGTATCAAAAGTAAGGTTATACATTTGCAACCCTGAAAACACGAAGACAACATTCTTCGCCGATGTAGCTCAGTTGGTCAGAGCAGCTGATTTGTAATCAGCAGGCCGTGGGTTCGAATCCCTCCATCGGCTCAGGTTTGTAAATGTATTAGTGTTGGGGAGATACCAAAGTGGCCAACTGGGGCAGACTGTAAATCTGCTGGCGTACGCCTTCGGAGGTTCGAATCCTTCTCTCCCCACGGTTTTATAGGCGGGAGTAGCTCAGCTGATAGAGCATCAGCCTTCCAAGCTGAGGGCCGCGGGTTTGAATCCCGTCTCCCGCTCATTTTGCCGATGTAGCTCAGGGGTAGAGCGCTTCCTTGGTAAGGAAGAGGTCATGGGTTCAATTCCCATCATTGGCTCACATTTTTGTCATTAGAGTTTAAAACAAAATAGAGAAGTTAAATATCATAATTTGAGAAGTTATGGCTAAAAAAGAACAATTTGATCGGTCCAAACCGCACGTTAATATCGGTACTATTGGTCACGTAGACCACGGTAAAACTACCCTAACTGCCGCTATTACTAAAGTTTTGGCAAAAAAAGGTTTCGGTGAAATACGCGATTTCGATTCAATCGATAATGCTCCCGAAGAAAAAGAACGTGGAATTACAATTAACTCTGCTCACGTAGAGTACTCAACTGCAAATCGGCACTATGCACACGTTGACTGTCCGGGTCACGCTGACTATGTGAAAAACATGGTAACGGGTGCTGCCCAAATGGACGGTGCTATACTTGTTGTAGCTGCAACTGATGGTCCTATGCCCCAGACTCGTGAGCACATCCTGCTTGCACGTCAGGTAAACGTACCTAAAATTGTAGTGTTTCTCAACAAAGTCGATATGGTAGAAGACGAAGAGTTGATTGAACTTGTAGAAATGGAAGTTCGCGAACTGTTAGATTTCTATGAATTCGACGGTGATGAAGCTCCAATTATTAAAGGTTCTGCTCTTGGTGGACTTAACGGAGATGAAAAATGGGAAGAAAAAATCATGGAGCTGATGGATGCAGTTGATTCATGGATTCCATTACCAAAACGTGATGTTGACAAACCATTCCTTATGCCTGTTGAAGACGTGTTCTCAATTACTGGTCGTGGAACTGTTGCCACAGGTCGTATTGAAACAGGTATCGTGAAAACTGGTGAAGAGGTTCAGATTATGGGTCTTGGAGCAGAAGGTAAAAAATCAGTTATTACAGGAGTAGAAATGTTCCGTAAGATTCTTGACGAAGGTCAGGCTGGTGATAACGTTGGTTTGTTGCTACGTGGTATCGATAAAAACCAAATCAAACGTGGTATGGTTATCGCTCACCCGAAAACAATCACACCTCATACTAAATTTAAAGCAGAGGTTTATGTGTTGAAAAAAGAAGAAGGTGGACGTCACACCCCTTTCCACAATAACTATCGTCCACAGTTCTATTTACGTACATTAGACGTTACAGGTTCTGTTACACTTCCTGAAGGAACTGAAATGGTTATGCCTGGTGATAACGTTTCTATTATTGTAGAACTTATCTACCCAGTAGCTGTTGATCAAGGTCTGCGTTTTGCAATTCGCGAAGGTGGCCGTACAGTAGGTGCAGGTCAGGTAACTGAAATTATTGAATAATATATTTTTCAAAAGCGCTCTTAACAGAGCGCTTTTATACACGGGTGTAGCTCAGTTGGCAGAGCACTGGTCTCCAAAACCAGGTGTCGGGAGTTCGAGTCTCTCCTCCCGTGCTAAATTTATCAAATAGGTATGAAAAAAATTCGTGCATATTTCAAAGAAGTTTACGATGAGTTAGTTCACAAGGTGAGCTGGCCAACATTGAAAGAACTTCAAAATAGTGCAATAGTTGTAATGGTTGCTTCCTTAATCATAGCGCTCATCATTTATATGATGGACACTTCATTCACTAATGTGATGAAGTTTATTTATAGCATGTTTTACTAGCGATTGGTGAAAATTTGATTCTCATGGAAAAAAAGTGGTACGTAGTACGTGCAGTAAGTGGCAAAGAAAAGAAAGTAAAAGAGTTGCTTGAAAGTGAAATGCGAAGTTCGACGTTAAAGGACTACGTATTTGAGGTTTTAATCCCTACCGACAAAGTTTATCAGATTCGTAATGGAAAGAAAATCTCTAAGGAACGAACTTATTTTCCCGGATATGTCCTTATTGAAGCCATCTTAGTAGGAGAGGTTCCCCACATTGTCAAGAATATGACAAATGTGATCGGATTTCTTGGTACAAAAGACGGTACGCCTGTTCCACTAAGACCTCATGAAATGAATCGGATTTTAGGAAAAGTTGATGAAATTTCTGAAAATGAAGAATCTATCACCGTTCCTTATATTGTTGGTGAAACAGTTAAAGTAATTGATGGTCCTTTTAACGGTTTTTCCGGAGTCATTGAAAATATCAATGAAGAAAAGAAGAAGTTAAAGGTGATTGTCAAAATTTTTGGTCGAAGAACCCCATTAGAGTTGGGATTCTTGCAAGTCGAAAAAGAGTAAATTTTTTGAATTAATTGAATTATGGCAAAAGAAGTTGCAGGAATTATTAAATTGCAAATTAAAGGAGGGGCGGCAAATCCATCACCTCCTGTTGGCCCTGCTCTTGGTTCTAAAGGCGTAAATATTATGGAGTTCTGTAAGCAGTTTAATGCCAGAACCCAAAATAAAGCCGGTAAAGTGTTGCCTGTAATTATTACCGTTTACGGAGATAAGTCGTTTGATTTTATCGTAAAACAACCCCCCGTACCGGTAATGCTTAAAGAAGCTGCTAAGTTGAAAAGTGGGTCACCAGAGCCTAATCGTCAGAAAGTGGCAGCAATTACTTGGGAACAAGTTAGCAATATTGCAGAGGAAAAACAATCCGATTTGAATTGTTTTACCGTAGAATCTGCAATGAGAATGGTTGCAGGTACAGCCAGAAGCATGGGTATTACTATCAAAGGTGATGCCCCATTTTAAACCAAAAAGATCTTATTAGCAATGGCTAAACTGACAAAAAAACAAAAGATAGCACAGGAAAAGATCGAGGCTGGTAAAATCTATAATATCAATGAAGCTTCAAATTTAGTGAAGGAAATCTCTCAAACTAAATTTGATTCCTCGGTAGATATGGATGTTCGCTTGGGTGTAGATCCTCGTCAGGCAAATCAAATGGTACGTGGTGTGGTTACACTACCTCATGGTACCGGTAAAGAAGTGCGTGTTTTAGCACTTTGTACGCCTGACAAAGAACAAGAAGCCAAAGATGCCGGTGCAGATTATGTCGGACTGGACGATTACATTGAGAAGATCAAAGGTGGATGGACAGATTTTGATGTCGTTATTACCATGCCCTCTGCAATGGGGAAGGTTGGACCACTTGGCCGTGTTTTAGGTCCTCGTGGATTGATGCCTAACCCTAAAAGTGGTACAGTTACTATGGAAGTAGGAGCTGCTGTTAAAGAGGTTAAACAAGGTAAAATTGACTTTAAAGTCGATAAATTTGGAATTATCCACTCCTCAATAGGTAAAGTATCTTTTAGTCCCGAGCAAATAGCAGAGAACGCTAAAGAGTTTATGAGTACAATCAATAAACTACGCCCTTCTGCTGCAAAAGGTACCTATGTAAAAAGTGTATTTATCTCATCTACGATGAGTAAAGGTATTCCGGTAGATGCACGGTCATTTGAAGTATAATGAATTTAAAGTATCGAAGAAATGAAGCGTGAAGATAAAGCAAAAATCATCGAATCGCTAACCGAAAAGCTAAATGAGTATGGTCACATTTATTTGACTGATACCGTTGGGCTGAATGCGGAAGAGACTTCTAACCTTCGCCGTGCCTGCTTTAAAAAGGATGTATTAATGGTAATTGCCAAAAATACACTTTTGCAGAAAGCAATGGAGAAGGCGGAGTTAGATTATAGCGAAGTTTATGGTTTATTAAAAGGTAATACCTCTGTGATGTTCACTCAAGTGGGAAATGCCCCCGGTAAGCTTATTAAAGAGTTCCGGAGAAAGCACAAAAAACCGATCCTAAAAGGTGCGTTCGTTGAAGAAAACCTTTATGTTGGTGATGACCAGATTGATGCATTGGCTAATGTTAAGTCAAGAGACGAGTTACTAGGTGACATCGTTGCATTACTGCAATCCCCTGCTAAAAACGTTATCTCAGCGTTGCAATCCGGAGGATCAAAAATTCATGGTGTTCTTGAAACACTTTCGAAAAAAGAAAATTAGAATATTAATCGACAATAATTAAAATTGTAGGAAAATGGCAGATTTGAAAAAGCTAGCAGAAGAGTTGGTAAACTTAACTGTAAAAGATGTAAACGAATTAGCTGACATCCTCAAAGAGGAATACGGAATCGAACCAGCTGCTGCTGCAGCTGTGGTTGCTGGACCTGCCGCTGATGGTGGTGAAGTAGCTGAAGAGCAAACTGAATTTGATGTGATCTTAAAAGCTGCCGGTGGAGCTAAATTACAAGTTGTAAAACTTGTAAAAGAACTTACCGGTCTTGGCCTGAAAGAAGCCAAAGCTGTTGTAGATGGCGCACCAAAACCAATTAAAGAAGGAGTATCTAAAGACGAAGCTGACGGTCTGAAAACTAAATTAGAAGAAGCTGGAGCGGAAGTTGAAATTAAATAATTACTCCTAAATAACTGAATTTCCAAGGTTTAGAGTCCTCATGTAGGACTCTAGGCCTTTTTCGTGTTATTTTATTCAGTTTAATTTATCTTAACTTTGAGTATGGCTTCAACACAACTTATTAACGATCGGATTTCGTTCGCCTCCATTTCAAACCAATTGGATTATCCGGATTTTCTGGAAATTCAATTAAAGTCATTCTATGAGTTCTTTCAGTTGAATTCAACACCGGCTCATAGAAAAAGTGAAGGTTTACGTAAAGTTTTTGAGGAAAACTTTCCGATTACCGATACAAGAAACAATTTTGTTCTTGAATTTTTAGACTATCAGGTCGACCCTCCTCGATATACCATTAATGAATGCATTGAGCGCGGTTTAACGTATAATGTACCGCTTAAAGCTAAATTAAAGCTTTATTGCACTGATCCTGAACATGAAGATTTTGATACAGTAGTACAAGATGTTTATCTAGGTACAGTTCCCTATATGAGTCCTAAGGGAACCTTTATTGTTAACGGAGCTGAGCGAATTATTGTTAGTCAGCTACACCGGTCTCCTGGGGTTTTCTTCGGGCAAAGCGTCCATGCAAATGGTACAAAACTTTATTCTGCCAGAATTATCCCTTTCAAAGGATCGTGGATAGAGTTTACCACAGACATTAATAACGTGATGTATGCTTACATCGATCGTAAAAAGAAACTTCCCGTTACTACACTTCTTCGTTCAATAGGATTCGAAAGCGATAAAGATATCCTAGAGATTTTTGATCTTGCTGATGAAGTTAAAGTTACAAAAACCGGGCTGAAAAAAGTGATCGGTCGTACACTAGCTGCACGTGTTCTTAAGAGCTGGATAGAGGACTTTGTTGATGAAGATACAGGAGAAGTAGTGTCAATCGAACGTAATGAAGTTATTATCGATCGTGAAACTACGCTGGAAAATGAACATATTGAGGAAATTATTGACTCTGGTGCAAAAACGATTCTTCTGCACAAAGAAGATGCAAACCTTGCAGACTATGCAATAATTTATAATACACTACAAAAAGATCCTTGTAACTCAGAAAAAGAAGCTGTCATGCATATTTACAGACAGTTACGTAATTCTGAGCCACCAGATGAAGCTACAGCACGAGATGTTATAGATAAACTATTCTTTTCAGATAAACGTTATGACCTTGGAGATGTAGGTCGATACAGACTTAATAAAAAGCTTGGCTCCGATACGGATATGGATACGAAAATCCTGACCGAAGGTGACATGATATTGATTATTAAGTATCTAATTGAACTTATTAATTCTAAGGCTGATGTTGATGATATAGATCACTTGAGTAACCGACGTGTAAGAACCGTTGGTGAACAACTATATAATCAATTTGGTGTAGGTTTAGCCAGAATGGCACGGACAATTCGGGAACGAATGAATGTTCGCGACAATGAGGTATTTACACCGGTTGATCTTATTAATTCAAAAACCTTATCCTCAGTAATAAATTCGTTCTTTGGAACAAATGCACTTTCGCAATTCATGGATCAAACCAATCCTTTGGCAGAAATGACACATAAGCGTCGGATGTCTGCACTTGGACCAGGTGGTTTATCCCGCGAAAGAGCCGGTTTTGAAGTTCGAGATGTACACTATACGCATTACGGAAGATTGTGTCCTATTGAAACCCCTGAGGGACCGAACATTGGACTTATTTCTTCACTATGTGTTTTCGCAAAAATTAATGAACTTGGATTTATCGAAACACCTTATCGTACAGTAAAAGACGGAAATGTCGATCTCACAGGCGAAGGTGTTATTTATCTTAGTGCAGAGGAGGAAGAGGATAAAATTATTGCTCAAGCCAATGCGCCTTTAGATGAAAAAGGTAAGTTCGTTAACGATCGGGTTAAATCCAGATTGGAAGCTGATTATCCGGTAATTGGACCTGAAGAAGTCCATTTAATGGATGTAGCTCCGAACCAGATTGCATCAATTGCTGCATCACTTATTCCGTTCTTGGAGCATGATGATGCAAACCGTGCATTGATGGGATCCAATATGATGCGTCAGGCAGTACCATTGTTACAACCTGAAGAACCTATTGTAGGTACTGGTATAGAGCGAAAAACGGCTATTGATTCTCGTAATGTACTCTTGGCAGAGTCAGATGGAATTGTAGAGTATGTTGATGCTCAGGAAATTGTTATTCGATATACACGTACCGAAGACGATCGTTTTGTGAGTTTTGAAGACGATACCATTCGTTATAGACTCGATAAATTTCATAAAACAAATCAGAGTAGTTCCTTAAATATTCGCCCAATTGTTCATCCCAGACAAAAAGTTCAGAAAGGCGATATATTGACAGAGGGTTACGGAACCAAAGGCGGTGACCTTGCCTTGGGTCGAAACCTAAAAGTGGCTTTCATGCCCTGGAAAGGATATAATTTTGAGGATGCAATTGTTATTAGTGAAAGAGTTGTACGCGAAGATGTATTCACGTCAATTCATATTAAGGAACACATACTTGAAGTACGCGATACCAAAAGAGGTGTAGAAGAATTAACCGCCGACATTCCAAATGTTAGTGAAGAAGCCACCAAAGATTTGGACGAAAATGGTTTGATTCGCATTGGTGCACATATTAAACCGGGCGATATCTTAATTGGTAAAATCACTCCTAAAGGAGAATCTGATCCTTCCCCGGAAGAAAAATTGCTACGAGCAATTTTTGGAGATAAAGCAGGTGATGTAAAAGATGCTTCACTTAAGGCAGGCCCTTCAGATTTTGGAGTTATTATTGATAAAAAGCTTTTCTCACGAACTGTTAAAGATCGTAAAGTAAAATCTGCTGAAAAGCTTCTTATTGAGAAACTCGATAAGGAGATGGTCGAAAGAATAAACGAACTAAAAAACCGGTTGGTAGATAAACTATTTATTCTTGTAAACGGCAAAACCTCACAGGGTGTTAAAGATTATTTTGATAATGAAGTAATACCAAAGGGGACAAAATATACCCAAAAGCTTTTAAGCGAGCTGGAATACAGGCATATTAACCCTGTAAAATGGACAACTGATAAAGCTAAAAATGAACTCATCGAGAAGGTTATTCATAACTTTAATGTGAAGTATATGGAAATCGATGGTGAATTCAAACGTAAGAAATTTAATATAACCATTGGTGATGAGTTGCCTAACGGAATTATTAAGTTAGCCAAAGTGTACGTTGCCCAAAAACGTAAAATAAAAGTAGGTGATAAAATGGCGGGTCGCCACGGTAACAAAGGTATTGTTGCCAAGGTGGTTAGAGCTGAAGATATGCCATTCCTTGAGGATGGAACACCTGTGGATATTGTTTTAAACCCATTGGGTGTACCATCTCGTATGAACCTCGGGCAGATATATGAAACTGTTTTAGGTTGGGCTGGGCAGAAATTAGGTGTGAAATTCTCTACCCCGATTTTTGATGGGGCAACTTTGGACGAAATTTCCCAATATACAGATAAAGCGGGTGTACCACGTTATGGTAAAACCCAACTAATCGATGGGGAAACAGGTGAACCTTTTCATCAGTCTGCAACAGTAGGTGTTATTTATATGCTTAAACTTGGGCATATGATTGATGATAAGATGCACGCCAGATCTATTGGACCGTACTCGCTGATTACTCAGCAGCCACTTGGTGGTAAGGCTCAGTTTGGTGGACAGCGTTTTGGAGAGATGGAGGTTTGGGCACTTGAGGCATTTGGTGCTTCGAATATACTCCAAGAGATTCTTACGCTTAAATCTGATGATGTACAAGGTCGAGCAAAAGCTTACGAGTACATCGTTAAAGGAGAATCATTACCGGAGCCCGGTGTACCTGAATCGTTCAATGTGCTGTTGCACGAACTTCGAGGTTTAGGTTTAAGCATTAGCCTCGATTAATAGGCTGTGCCTTAGGTACTTTTAGTATGATAATAAAATAATTCGTCTAATATGGCATTCAGAAGAGATAATAAAGTTAGTAGCGACTTTACAAAAGTAACAGTAAGTCTCGCTTCGCCGGAAGAGATTTTAGAAAGATCTTTTGGTGAAGTTCTTAAGCCCGAAACAATTAACTACCTTACATACAAACCTCAACGTGACGGTTTGTTTTGAGAACGTATTTTAGGGCCTGAAAAGGACTACGAATGTCACTGCGGTAAATACAAGCGTATTCGCTATAAGGGAATTGTTTGTGACCGATGTGGTGTTGAAGTAACAGAAAAAAAAGTACGTCGCGAGCGAATGGGGCACATCAACCTCGTTGTGCCCGTGGCGCACATCTGGTATTTCAGATCGCTACCCAATAAAATAGGCTATTTGTTAGGTTTACCGACAAAGAAGCTTGATTCTATAATATACTACGAACGTTACGTAGTAATTAAATCAGGTATTAAATTAGAGGATGGTATTGAGTATTTAGATTTCCTTACCGAGGAAGAGTATTTAGATATTCTGGAAACACTTCCGAAAGAAAATCAATACTTGGAAGATGATCATCCCGACAAGTTTATTGCTAAAATGGGAGCGGAAGCACTCCATGAACTTTTAGCAAACCTTGATTTGGATGAATTGTCGGGTACTTTGCGTGATAAAGCCAGCAAAGAAACTTCGCAGCAAAGAAAAAATGAAGCACTGAAAAGACTACAGGTCGTAGAGGCATTTCGTGCAGCTAAAGGAAAAAACCGTCCTGAATGGATGATTCTTCAGGTTGTTCCGGTTATTCCTCCCGAACTGCGCCCTCTTGTGCCGCTTGATGGTGGTCGTTTTGCAACTTCCGATTTGAACGATTTGTACAGAAGGGTTATTATCCGAAACAATCGACTTAAACGATTGATCGAGATTAAGGCGCCTGAAGTAATTTTGCGTAACGAAAAACGCATGTTGCAGGAAGCTGTCGACTCGCTTATCGATAATTCAAGAAAATCCAATGCGGTTAAAACCGATGCTAACAGACCTCTTAAATCACTAAGTGATAGCCTTAAAGGTAAACAAGGTAGATTTAGACAAAACTTACTGGGAAAACGTGTCGATTATTCTGCTCGTTCAGTAATTGTTGTTGGCCCAGAGTTAAAAATGCATGAGTGCGGGATACCTAAAGATATGGCTGCCGAACTTTATAAGCCATTCGTAATTCGCAAGCTTATAGAACGCGGAATCGTTAAAACTGTAAAATCAGCAAAGAAAATTGTTGATCGACGCGATCCGGTTGTTTGGGATATTCTTGAAAATGTGTTGAAAGGTCATCCGGTTTTACTTAACCGTGCACCTACTCTGCACAGGTTGGGTATCCAGTCTTTCCAACCAAAACTTATTGAAGGAAAAGCTATTCAGTTACACCCGCTTGCATGTACTGCATTTAATGCTGACTTTGACGGTGACCAGATGGCTGTTCACTTGCCATTGGGAAATGCCGCAGTTTTGGAAGCACAAATGCTGATGCTTGGGTCGCATAATATTCTTAACCCCGCCAACGGAGCACCAATTACCGTTCCTTCGCAGGATATGGTCTTGGGTCTTTACTATATTACTAAAGAACGCGACGATGCCAAAGGAGAAGGGTTAGTATTTTATTCGCCCGAAGAGGTGAAAATTGCATACAACGAAAATATGATTGGGCTGCACGCTCACGTTAAGGTGAGAATACCCATCATGCAACCAGACCGTTCGTTCAAAGTTGAACTTATTAGTTCAACAGTTGGTCGTGTATTGTTTAATGAGGTAGTGCCACCTGAAGCAGGATATATAAACGAGCTTCTGACTAAAAAGGCTCTTCGCGATATTATCGGTCGAATTTATAAATTGTGTGGAACGAAAGTAACCGCTAACTTCCTTGATGATATTAAAGATATCGGTTACAAGATGGCATTCCGTGGTGGATTGTCGTTTAATCTTGATGACGTAATCATTCCTAAGGAGAAAGCAACACTCGTTAAAGAAGGATATGCACAAGCCGATGAGGTTGCTAATAACTATAACATGGGATTCATTACGAATAATGAACGCTATAATCAGGTTATTGATATCTGGACACACACAAATGCAAAACTGACTCAGATTTTGATGAATCAGTTGAGTACAGATAATAAAGGATTTAACTCAGTTTACATGATGCTTGACTCGGGAGCGAGGGGATCTAAAGAGCAGATTCGTCAGCTTTCGGGAATGAGGGGATTGATGGCAAAACCACAAAAAAGTGGTGCTGCAGGAGCTGAGATTATTGAAAACCCAATTTTGTCGAACTTTAAAGAGGGATTGTCAGTACTCGAGTACTTTATCTCTACTCACGGTGCGCGTAAAGGTTTGGCCGATACCGCCCTAAAAACTGCCGATGCCGGATACCTTACACGTCGTCTTGTAGATGTATCGCAGGATGTGGTTGTGAAATTGACAGATTGTGGAACATTGAGAGGCCTTGTTGCTACGGCTATTAAGAAAAACCAGGAAATAGTCGAAACATTATACGATCGTATTTTAGGACGCACTGCCTTAAATGATGTAGTGCATCCGCTAACAGGCGATCTCATGGTACAAGCCGGTGAAATAATCGATGAAGATATTGCACATGCTATTGAAGAATCTCCATTGGAGCAGGTTGAAATACGCTCTGTATTAACGTGTGAAGCCAAACAGGGTGTTTGCTCGAAATGTTATGGTCGCAGTATGTCAACAGGTAAAGACGTTCAAATGGGAGAGGCTGTTGGTGTAATTGCAGCACAATCAATTGGAGAACCGGGTACACAGCTTACCCTGCGAACATTCCACGTTGGAGGTACGGCATCTAATATTGCAGCTGAATCAAGCATTGTAGCCGGATATAATGGTATTGCTGAAATTGATGAATTACGAACAGTTCCGTATGTAGATGACGCAGGTGTTACAAGTAATATTGTAATTGGTCGTTTGGGAGAAATCCGTATCGTCGATGAAAATACCGAGCTCACACTTAGTAACCACAATATTCCATATGGCGCCAAAATTTTTATCAAAAATGGCGACAAGGTGACGAAAGGTGATCTGATGTGTGAATGGGATCCATATAATGCAGTTATTATTTCAGAGGCTGAGGGTAGCGTATCGTTTAAAAATGTGATTGAAGGGATAACTTTCCGTGAAGAAGCTGATGAACAAACCGGTTTCCGCGAAAAAGTTATTACTGAAACACGGGATAAAACCAAGAACCCGATGATAAAAATCCTTGATAAAGATGGAGAAGAAACCAAGGTCTATAACTTGCCTGTTGGTGCTCACATTGCTGTTGAGGAATCAGATAGAGTTAAAGTCGGTCAGATTATTGTGAAAATACCTCGATCTGCAGGTAAATCAGGCGATATTACCGGTGGTCTGCCAAGAGTTACTGAGCTTTTCGAGGCCAGAAATCCATCGAACCCCTCAGTGGTTTCTGAAATTGACGGTGAAGTTAGCTTTGGAAAAATTAAGCGTGGTAATCGCGAAGTTATTATTACATCTAAAGCAGGCCAAACCAAAAAGTATCTTGTTTCGTTGTCAAAACAGATTCTTGTTCAAGAGAACGATTACGTTCGCGCAGGAATGCCATTGTCTGAAGGCGCTACAACACCAATTGATATTCTTTCCGTTCAAGGGCCAACAAAGGTTCAGGAATATATTGTGAACGAAGTTCAAGAAGTATACCGGATGCAGGGTGTGAAAATTAACGACAAGCACTTTGAGGTAATTGTTCGTCAAATGATGCGTAAAGTAGCTATTGTTGATGCTGGGGATACTAAGTTCCTTGAGAAACAAGATGTTGATAAGCTCGAGTTCATGAGAGAGAATAACTGGATATATGGTCGTAAAGTTGTTAGCGATCCTGGTGAATCTCAAAATCTGAAAGTTGGACAAATTGTGAGCCTACGCGAATTGCGCGACGAAAACTCAATGCTTAAACGACGCGACCTGAAACGAGTTGAGGTAAGGGATGCTATTCCGGCCACATCAAATCAGGTGCTGCAAGGTATTACAAAAGCTGCATTGCAAACCAAATCGTTTATTAGTGCTGCTTCTTTCCAGGAAACGACAAAAGTTCTTAACGAGGCTGCAATTCGCGCCAAACAAGATTTGTTAGAAGGCCTGAAAGAGAATGTAATTGTCGGACATAAAATTCCGGCAGGTACAGGAGCAAGAAAATTCGACAACTTGTTGGTCGGTAGCCGTGAAGACTTCGATAAGCTGGTTGATCATAAAAAGGTTACTGCTAAGTCTTAACCGAAATATATTACAAAGAAAGTGCAGCCGCTGGTTGCACTTTTTTTTTGACGATACCGAAATTTCAATGTCGAAATCTATTTTGTCAATTGGATAAAATACCGGAAAATATTATGGATTAGCCCGCCCGAATGATTAAATTTGTATTATTGCTTATCGCAATAAAGAAATTCACGGATCTAATATCCATTAACTTAAAAAATATTGTATGAATAATCCGAACGAAAAGAAAAAAAACCAGGTAAATATAGAGTTGAAAGAAGACATTGCAGAAGGCATCTATTCTAATTTAGCTGTTATTACACACTCACCAGCTGAATTTGTAGTTGATTTTGTGCGAATTATGCCCGGTTTACCTAAAGCTCCGGTTAAGGCGCGTATAATCTTAACTCCTGAGCACGCTAAACGCCTGATGAATGCTCTTCAGGACAATATTAATAAATACGAATCCGTACACGGCCCAATCAAAGGCGGAAGCGGAGGAAAAGGCGATATCCCTATGGGATTTGGTGGCCCTACAGCTCAAGCCTGATATAGCAACTGTAGCCTTTTACACGTAATAAGCCCGGGTACTGTTCTATTTGCAAAAATGCAAATGGTGCAGTATTCGGGCTTTTGTTTTTCGAAAAGAGTAATCATGGGGTTTTTGGTAGTTTGAGTTGTGATTTACCGGATAGTTATTTTTATTGTTAAAACTCAAACCTGAGTTTAACCAGCTTGGGGCTCCTAGTTGTTATGCGCAACTGGCTTGTAGTTAGTATAGTGTTAATGATATGATAAAGGTGTGTTTTTCGGAAACCATTTTCGTAACTTCCCGTTATCAATTAATAAACCCTAAAAATTACACTTATGAGAAAAGTTATTTTTTTACTGACACTTCCTTTACTGATGTTTGTTTTTACTTCTTGTGAAGAAGATGATAGTATTTTGTCTGGCCCTTCTGACGATGATATGCAGCCCGTTTCCGATAACATGAAAGCCGAAAAAGGTATTATGAACGCCATTAGTTATATGAATCCATATGGCCTTGACGAAGACTTATCGGGGAAATCAGTATCTGTAGATCCACAATTTGTTTGGATAGATGCATCTGAGTATATTATTAAAGTAGATTTTGCGAATGTTGACGGTTCCGGTGGTTCAATTACTATTAATTATGATAGCAATCCATTTGCTCTGAATCTCGACGAAATTGCAGCAGTTGGCACACTTGAGAATTATATTTCCGATGGTGTTACGTACAACGGAGATGTAAATTTTGCGTTGGCTAATGGTCAGTCTACTCCCGAGTTTACACTTTCAAACACAGATTTTGAAGCGCTTACAATGGCGCAAGGTTCCAATGTAGCGACATGGTTAGGTACTAAAACGTTTATTTGGATGGACGGATCAGACACACCTTTCCAACGGCTAGATGATATGTTCGAAACATCAGGATCGGCAACCGGCGTTTCTGTTTTAGGTTACAATTATAGTGTGGAAAGTTCCGGGCTGATTTTAACCCCCGATTGCGAGTACGTTATGGCAGGTACAATGGTGATTAAAAACATGGTTGGGAGCGAAGATGAAACTACGTTGACAATGAATTATAGCGTAAATGCAAATGGCGACGAACTTGAACAGCCAGATTGTAATCCGTATTTTAAACTGAATTTCTTGTCACCATCAATGGAGTTGAATATTCTCATGAATATGAATGATTTCTAATGCTCCATGATGATGTTCCATCGCTTAGAAAGCGAGTTAAGTAAGTGAAAATTGTATAGTTATTAAGAAGCCGTCGAAATATTGGCGGCTTTTTTTTGCGTGTGATACAATTTTTGACGGCTTTTTATTAATTTCGAAACCTCATTTAAGCCCACGACATATACAATTTTTATAAAAGGGTTTCAATGGAGTAAACTAATTATTAATTATTAAAAGTAAGCTTTTCACATCAACTTAAAATGTATCACTATGTTACAGCGTATTCAGTCCTTATTTATATTTATCGCAATAGTTCTAACTCCGGTTCTATTTCTTTTTCCTATCGCCAGCTTTCAATCAGGTGCACAAACAATTATTTTTAAAATCGTTTCATTAGAAAATCAACAGGGGGTATTGCTCGTGGCTACATATCCATTACTGATTATTTCTGGTTTGCTGGCTTTTTTGCTGGTTTTCCAATTAGTTAATTTTAAAAAACGGATCAGACAAATGCAAACCGGAAAGGCCATAATATGGCTATCGATTGTATGGTACATTGTGGGCGGTATTTATGTATACAATTATTTCGGTACCATAGATATTATTTACCACACAACCCCTGATTTTGCACTTTTTGTACCTGTTTTACTTATTGTGTTTGTTGCTTTTGCGAATAAATACATTAAAAAAGACGAGGATCTTGTGCGCTCAATTGATCGTATTCGATAATTATTATTCCTTTTTCTTGTTTAGTATGACATGGAAGTAAGATCCGGTTGTTTTTACATCTATAAAAAAATAAAGTACTTGTTTGTTAGGTCTTTGCTTTTTCAGTAAGTATCTTGCGGTAAGTCACACAGATGAGTATTTTGTTTTGAACAAATTCCAAATATATTTTCATGATACAACGAATTAGCATACTACTACTTTTGGCAATACTTCCGATTTTTGTGATGGGGCAAAGCAATACCGATATACAACTGGCGCGCGAATATTTACGTCAAAAGGAATATAATAAAGCGGCCATGCTTTATGAGGAGCTGTACCGACAACAGCCTTCGTCAGGTGTGTTTTTTCGATATTATGTTCAGTCGCTATTAGGCCAGGGCGAATACGATAAGGCTGAGCGCCTGGCTAAAAAGCATATTCGGAAGAACCGATCCGATTTGGCTGCGCGAATTGAGTTGGGACAAATATATCAGCAGCAGGGGCAGGAAGATAAAGCTGCCGATGTGTACGAGGAAATAATTGATCAGGTAGCAGGCAATTCGAATCAAATGCGGCAGATAGCCAACACATTTATTGGTCGTCGGCAGTTTGGATGGGCAGAACAGGTTTATTTGGCTGCGGCCAAACAGCATGGCGATTACAAGTTTAATTACGAGTTGGCCAATATTTACTACTATCAGCGTAATTATCCGAAAATGATCGATTCGTATCTCGATTTATTGGCTGTAAACGACCGCTACTTGAGCACTGTTAAAAATCGCTTAAATGCTGCTGTGTATTCCGATACCGATGATACTTTGGTTGATATGTTGAAAGAGCGGCTGCTCCTGATGAGTCAAAAGCACAATGGTACCGATGTGTTTAACGAACTATTGATTTGGGCTTATTCGGAAGATAAAGAGTACGATATGGCACTGGTTCAAGCTTATGCGCTCGATAAACGAAACAATGAAAATGGCGATCGCATAATACGTATCGTAAGGCAGGCGCTGGGCGAAAATCGGTTTGGCGTAGTGGCTGATGGTGCTGAATATATTATGCGAAAAGGTTCAGATCAACCCTATTATTTATTGGCTCGGCAGTTGTACCTTAAATCAAAATACGAGCAGGTTGATAAAGGACTCATATTTGCCGAAGCAGACATTCGGAAACTGATTGGGGAGTACCAAATTGCAATTGATCAGAACAAGCGCTCTCCCGAGGTATTGCCGTTTTACACTGATCTGGCTCGGTTATATGCCTTTCAGTTGTATTTACCCGATTCAGCCCTTGTTTTTGTCGATCAAGCCCGTAAGCAACTGCACATATCTGCTGAAGACGGAGCCGAGCTCGATATTCTGGAAGCCGATATTCGGTTGGCCGGAGGCGATATTTTCGAGTCTATCCTAATTTATGCTTCGGTAGAACGATCGTTTAGGAATAGTACGATTGGTTCGCTGGCGAAATTGCGAAAAGCAACCATGGCCTTTTATCAGTGCGATTTTGAATGGGCTCTTAGCCAGGTTGATGTGCTAAAAGCCAGTACTTCGAAGTTTATTGCCAACGATGCTGCATCGCTTGCCTTGCTTATTTCGGAGAATAAAACAGAGGATTCTTTGCAAATGCCTTTATGCACTTTTGCAAAAGCAAAATTAGCCATTCACCAAAACCGTGACGATAAAGCACACTTATTACTCGATTCGGTAATAAATCAGTTTCCGGGTCAGGCCATTGTAGACGATGCAATGTTTGCCAAAGCAAACTTGTTTAAATCGCAGGCTCGATATAGCGAGGCCGTCGATTATTACGAACGAGTTCTGGAAATGTATGGCTACGAACCATTGGCAGCCGAAGCGTGCTTTTTTGCCGGGCAGCTTTGCGAAGAGGAATTAAACGAGAATGAAAGAGCACTGATATTCTACAAAAAATTATTAATCGATTACCCGCTAAGCATTTACCAAAGTGAAGGGAGAAAGCGGTTGCGTGCTTTGCGCGATAACTATGTCAATTAATCAGTATTTTCAGCGGCAACTTTTTAGTCGGTGTTTTTTCGTTATATCAGATTAATTTTGAATTTGATATAACTTTGAACCAGTAGCGCCAGTTTATAAGTATTGGAAATGCGGTAACGGCACTGCATGATGTTTTTTGCTTTTGTACGAGAAATTTTCCGAAACAATTTTTGGTAATAACTGTAGGCAAGATATACTCCCAGGCGGCTTTCTTTATTCAATGCTTTTATTCCCCCGTACGCAACTTTAAAATCGGTTGCAATATCTTGCTCAATGGTAGATTTATGTTCATCATTAAAGGATGACGGATCTAATTTTGGAAAATATGCCCGCTGCCGCTCCTCAAAATCGTCTTTTATATCGCGTAAGAAATTCACTTTTTGGAAAGCTTCGCCAAGCTTTCTGGCTGGCGATTTTAATCGATCGTACTCCGTAGAGTCTCCATCGGTAAAAACACTCAAACACATAAGTCCCACAGCCTCTGCCGAACCGTAAACATACGTTTTAAATGTTTTGTTATTGTGGATTTGGTGCTTCAAGTCCATTTCCATACTATCTAAAAATGCATCGATAACGCTGCGTTGGATGCTGTATTTGTTAACCGTCCATTGGAAACTATGCAAAATGGGATTTGTACTGATTTTATCTTTAATTGCTTTGTAGGTTTCTTCTCGAAAATGTTGCAATAATTCCGATTTATTGTAGTCGTGAAACGTATCTACAATTTCGTCGGCAAATCGTACAAAACCGTAAATTCCGTGTATTGGTAAGCGGTAGCGTTTGGATAATAATCGAATGCCCAACGAAAATGACGTACTGTAATTTCGAGTTGTAATTACGCTACATTGAAATGCATTTTTAGTGTAGAGATCCATAGGTTTGTTCTATTCGTTCGACAACTAATTTTGAGCTTATAATTGCCATTGGCAACCCTGTTCCGGGAACGGTTGAGGAGCCAACGTAGAAAACATTTTTAAAATCTTCGTCTTTATTTGATGGGCGGAATGCCCCAATTTGGTTCAGGTCGTGGGCTAATCCCAAGCCACTTCCCCTGTGTAGCCCAAAGCTTTTTTCCCAGTACGGAGGCGGCAAAATGGTTTTGCTGACTACGTGAGCGTGTAAATCTACTCCAATACGCTCGCCAAGATCGGTTAAAATGTTATTTCCAATCTCTTCACTATCATCCCAGTTAGTTTTAAACCTTAAATCGGGAACTGGACAAAGAATAAAAACGGCTTCGTGATTTTCGGGTGCGGCTTCTGTATTGTTTTTCGATACGTTAGTTACGTAATAGTACGGTTTTTTGAGTGAGATGTTATTTTTAAATATTTTTTCGGCATACTCCTCAAAATTATCGCCCAAAAAATAGCTATGATGTTCAAGTTCCGGTAATTTTTTATCTATACCAAGGTACATGGTAAAGGGTGCCAGCGTCCATTTTTGTTTGTCGAGTTTCTCTGTTCTGAATGACTTTTTCTTCATTATTTTATTTCTAAACACGGCTGCGTCGGCATTAACTACAAAAAGATCGGCACTCCATTTTTTACCATTTTGATCGATAAAGGCAGTAACCTTATCTCCCTTGTGTTCAAAGGTTTCAATGGAGGTGTGGTAGGTAATATCAATACCTTGTTTTTTCATTTCGGCTACCAGTCCCTCTACAATTTTGTACATGCCACCTTTAACAGAGTGGTATCCGTCGTGTACTAGTTCGGTGTACGATAAGAGTGAATAAAGCGCCGGAGTATCAAGTGGCGTCGCACCCAGAAAAAAAGCTACCAGTGAGAGAATTTCCTTCACTTCGCGTGAATCAAAATGGCGAGTTACTTCGTCCCAAAATGAGCGGATCATTTTGGGCGCATGCCCCATTGGCACACGTGCCAGCGTCAGAAGGTAATGCGCAATATTTTTGAAGTTTTTGTGTATCACCAGTTCGTTTGTATCGTGATAAAACTTGCCTGCCGATGCCAGATATTTTTCAATATTTTTCCTGAAATTTGGCTCAACAGTTTTAAATTCCCCGGCTAATTTATCGAGGTTTTTATAAATCTTATAGGTCTTTTTTGTATCGCGAAAGTTCACCGAATAGAGTGGATCCAATTCTACAAACTCAAAAGGCATTGGTATTTGGGCATCGTTCACAAATTCCTGAAACTCGAAGCTCATGCTAAAGAATGAGGGTGCCAGATCGAATGTAAATCCATCTTTTTTTAGTTGATTCAATCGCCCTCCGGCCTGATGATACTGCTCTACCAAATGTACATTGTAACCTCTTTTCGATAGCCGCAGGGCTGTTGCAAGACCCCCTAATCCACTTCCAATGATAATGGCATTTGGCATATGTATAATGTTTTAACTGGAGTATTAAACAAAATTCACTAATCTCTCAAACAAGAGAGCTGCAACTTTGTTTATCGGTTGAAGAAAAATTTGTTGTAAAGAGCATTTTTTTCGCTGACGCTTAATTGTTAACAAATGAAAAAAACGGTTGTAATTGGTTCGGGAATTGGTGGGCTTGCGGTAGCTATTCGGTTGTCTGCCGCCGGACACGCTGTGGAAGTTTACGAGCAGTCATCTAAACCGGGAGGAAAGCTCAACCGGTTGCAACTCGGCGATTTTCGGTTCGACACCGGCCCTTCGTTGTTTACTTTACCCAATCTGATTGATGATTTGCTTGCTCTGGGAGGGCAAGGTGTAACGGATTTTGACTATGTGAAGCTTTCAAATATTTGCAAATATCATTATCCCGACGGCACGGAGCTCAATGCCCGGGCAGATGCCGATGCATTTGCCCGTGAGGCAAATCGTGTTTTAAACGAACCGGCCGGAAATATACTGCGATACCTGCACAAGGTTGCCGAAATGTATAAGCTATCGGCCGGGATGTTTGTTTTTAAACCATTTGCCAGATGGGAAACGTTTAATTCGCCCGAAGGAAGAGGAGTAGCATTAAAATTACATAAGCTGGATATGCTTCGCTCTATGCATGGCAGGAACAAACGCAGTTTTCAAAGTTCAAAACTCGTTCAGCTTTTCGATCGGTACGGAACCTATAACGGTTCAAATCCCTATGTAGCGCCGGCTACGCTGAATATGATTGCGCATCTGGAACATAATGTGGGAGCATATTTTCCTGTAAAGGGAATGTACAGTATTGTTGAATCGTTGGTGGAAGTAGCTCGCAAACTTGGGACGGTATTTCATTTTAACAGTAAGGTTGATGCTGTTTTGTTCAATAAAAACGGCGTAAGTGGCGTGCAGGTTGGAGCTGAAACTATTGAAGCGCACCATGTAATTAGCGATGTTGATGTTTCAGCATTTTATAAAAATCTGATGCCCGGAAAGCGTGTTCCCTTCCGGTTGAAAATGATGGAGAAATCCACATCTGCGATTATTTTTTATTGGGGCATCGATCGCACATTTCCCTCATTGGAATTGCATAATATATTTTTTGCTGATAACTACGCAGAGGAGTTTCGGCACTTGTTTATAGTGAAAAAAATGTATGCCGATCCTACTGTTTATGTGTTTGTTAGCAATAAAGTTACTGGTACCGATGCACCCAAGGGCAGTGAAAACTGGTTTGTGATGGTTAATGCACCCGTAAATGAGGGGCAGTATAGTGCAGAAGTGATAGAAAAAGTAAAAGCAAATGTGATTCGAAAGTTGAATGGAATTTTGCATCTCGATATTTCGGCGCATATTGTGGCAGAGAAAATTGGAACTCCCGTAACCATTGAGGCTGAAACCGCCTCAGATGGTGGCGCTATTTATGGAAATAGCTCGAACAGTCGGTTATCTGCATTTTTGCGTCATCAAAATCGGTCATCCACGCACCGTGGGCTATATTTTGTGGGCGGTAGTGTGCATCCCGGAGGCGGAATACCGCTTTGTGTGGCTTCTGCCAATATTGTGGCCGAAGATATTAAGAATGAAACCAACTCATGAATGCGTTTTTTATCGATAAAATCAAATTAGAATTCTAACTTTTTTGTGAAAAATGAAGAATAAATTACAAATACAAATTCTCGAAAAGGAGCTGGTTAAAGCCGTAATTTCTGTGTATGTAGTTGGCTTAATTGGTTTTCTTATTCCGTACAGCTATCCATTTTTTGTGTCGCTTATACCTATAACCTTGTTGTTTAGTTTGGTAGTGTTACTTTTGGCATTGCGCAGCGATTTTTCCCGTAAAAGGGTAATTGTTTTGATCGTTATTTATATTTTGGGATTTTTCATCGAAGCACTTGGCGTAAATACGGGATGGCCGTTTGGCGAATATGTTTATGGCGATGTACTGGGGTTTAAATGGCTCCAAACGCCAGTATTTATCGGCATAAATTGGTTGCTGCTTGTTCTTTCTACGCACCTGATTGCCGCCCATCGTGCTCCAAATCGGTGGTTAATTCCCTTTATTGGAGCTACGTTAATGCTGATTTTCGATATTGCATTGGAGCCATTTGCTGTTGCTACGGGAATGTGGGCATGGTCAGCTTTTAGTGTACCTATTGCCAATTACGCGGCTTGGTGGATTATTGCTTTCGCGATGCACTGGATTTTACTCCTTAAACCGTATTCAACCGGACATAGAGTTGGGTATGCCGTATTTTTGGCACAAATTGTATTTTTCATGATTCTGAATATGGTAAACCTTATTCAATGGCTATGATTAAACCCCGTCATACCGCATTTTATGTATGGTTTTACCATCTGTTTGCACGCTTGGCTATCAATCGTTCATTTCACGATGTGAAGGTGCATATGCCTGCAATTGTTGCAGAAAGGTCGCTTTTGGTTTTAAGTAATCACCACTCATGGTGGGATGGGTTTTGGGTGTTGAACATTAACCGGCAACTATTTCAAAAGCAATTCCATGTTATGATGCTAAAAAGTCAATTAAAAAAGCACAAAACCTTTGCTCACATAGGCGCATTTTCCATTGAAAAAGGAACCCGAACGGTGTATGAAACGCTGGGTTTTGCTGCCAATTTACTGAATAATTCCGCAAATATGTTACTCATGTTTCCTCAGGGGAAATTGCAATCGCAGCATGCTGGCCACATTCGTTTTGAGCGGGGTGTGCAGTATTTGCTTAAGCAAAATGCCGAAGTGCTTATGCTGGCCTTTTTTACCGATTATTTGCAGAACCGGAAACCAACGCTGTATGTTTATGGTGAGTTATTGGAAGATAAACAAAATGCAGAAGTGCTTTACAACCAATTTTACGAGCGTTGCAAGCGCAGGCAGGAGGGGTTATGGCGGTAGCGGAACTATTTTTGTATCTGGCATTTGCCTTTTTGGCAATTCGGTTTTTTGTGGTACTGTCCAATGTGGTTTTCCCATCAAAATTACCAAAATACAATGCCGAAACACAATTAACTGTTGATGTATTGATTCCAGCCCGAAATGAAGAGCATAATATTGGAGGTTTACTTGCTGATTTAGTACAAGAATCGCATGCCAAAACCACTATTCTGGTATATGATGATTTGTCTACAGACCGCACAGCAGAGGTAGTATCGCAATTTGCCGAAAGGCATTCCAATGTAAAACTCATAAGTGGGGAGCCTTTGCCGGATGGTTGGAGTGGTAAAAACCACGCTTGTTTTCAGTTGGCAAATCGCTCCAGGGCAAATGTGCTTGTGTTTTTAGATGCTGATGTTCGTGTGTCGGCAAATTTTGTTGAGCAGGCGGTTGCGTATCTGCAACAGCAAAAACTGAAATTGTTATCTTTTTTCCCGGTGCAGCAGATGCGCAGCAATGGTGAAAAAATGGTAGTGCCGCTTATGAATTGGATTTTGATTTCGCTATTGCCGTTAAAACTTATAAAGGTAACCCGCGTATCGTCCTTTGCCGCAGCCAATGGGCAGTGTATGATTTTTGATGCCGAAAACTATCGGGAAAACCAGTGGCACAAGTTGGTTAAGGAGCGCCCTGTGGAAGATATTGCTATTATTAAACGTATGAAAAACAGACGTTTTCGGGTGGCAACCCTTTTGGGGAATGGCGAAATTGTTTGTCGAATGTATAGTGGATATGTAGAGGCTATGGCAGGTTTGGCGCGAAGTGCACCGGCATTTTTTGCAAATAATATTGTGTGGGCACTTGTGTTTATAGTGCTTGTAGTGGTGCCTCCGGTTTTTCTGCTGTGGAAAGGTTTATGGTTGTTGCTATTGCTTTATAGTGTAGTCGTTCTGGTTATGCGGGTGCTAATTGCCAAGGTTAGCCAACAATCTGTGTGCAATGCTGTAGTGTATCATTTACCACAGATGGTTTTATTGCCGCTGCTTGTGGGGCGAGGATTTTTTTTGCTGCTCCAGCGTCAATATAGTTGGAAAGGACGAAATTTTAAAAAAATTAAATAGTTCTTATATCATGACGTACATTTTATTATCATATATGTTTATTGGTGGCTTTGGTGTTGCCGATTTCGACAGTAAAGTTTATTCGGCATACGTGCACTCGAATATTCCTTCGTGGGAGATTACCGTTCTGGAGGCGTCTATGCATACAGAAAAGGCATCGGATGAGGATAAATACCGGTTAGCCCTTTCGTACTATGGACTGGTTGGCGCGTTTTTGGGTAAGGAGCGTAAAGAAAAGGCGGGAACGTATTTAAAAAAAGCTATTCGTTTGACCGAATCGTTGGTGGATGCCGACGAAAATGATAGTCGCTACCTTGCTTTGCGCGGGGCTTTACTTGGTTTCGAAATTGCTTTGAGCAGCTACAAAGCCATGTATTTGGGGCCGCAAAGCCTTAATTATATTGATGAGGCCATTGAGAAAAATCCGGAAAATCCTACAGCATGGATCGAGTATGGAAATGCCCTGTATTACATGCCAAAGTTCGTTGGTGGCGATCGGCAAAAAGCTATTCAGGCATACAAAAAAGCTATACGGTTATTCGAGGCGGGAAATACCGATAATTGTTGGCTATATTTGAACTCATTAGCTGTTTTGGGGCAGTGGTACGAAAATAGCCAACAATATTATCTGGCATTAGAACATTATCGGAAAGCATTACGCGTGGCGCCCAATTTTAAGTGGGTGAAAATGGAACTGCTACCGCAACTCGAGTGCAAAATATAGGCTACGGCAGGCGAAGTACCCACCGTAATTTGCTATAAGTTAAGAGCGTATTTCGATTGCGAAGAAACTTTTACCAGCCCTTTTTGGCGTAGTTGCAGCATGTGCTGGATACCACGTTCGGCAGAAATCCCAAGATCCTTCACAATGCTTCCAAAGGTCATGTCTTCATTTTTTTCTAAAAGTTCTAAAATCAATTCATTTGTTTTGTCTTGCAATACTTCGTTCATAAAAATTTTAAATGGTTTTTTGTGTGAATAATTTGTTTGTATCGCAGTTATTATGTGAAAAAAATATTGGAATACCAAATATTTGAGCAGCTAAATTGAAGGAGTTGAGGGAAAACTTCAATCCGGAGAGGCCTGTTTTTTTATCCGTTGGTGCAGTTCGATTCGTTTACGGTTTACTCTTTAATAATCCGCGGAATACTATCGGGTAGGCGCGTAAGTAGCTCATAATTTACCTGTTGTGTGAATTCACTAAATGACGAAACATTGATGGTATTATTTTTTTGTTTTCCAATAAGGACTACTTCGTCGCCGGGTTTTACATTTTTTATGGGAGTTATATCTGCAATAAGCATATTCATATTGATGGTGCCAATAACCTGAGCAATTTTCCCATGAATAAGCACACGGCCGTTATTGCTAAGAGAACGATTAAAGCCATCGGCGTAGCCAACTGGAACCACTGCAATTTTTTTCTTTTCGCTTGCAAAAAATGCTGTTCCGTAACTGATAAATTCTCCGGCTTCCACTGTTTTAACGTGCATCACCCGGCTTTTCCAGCTCAGTACTCTGCGTAGCGGGTCTACGGTGTGTTTGTATTTTTGCATGTATGCGATGCGCGTTTCGAAGCTTGGCCAAAAGCCGTATTGTAAAATTCCAACCCGAATTAGATCTTTACGTGTGCGAGGGTACGATATGGCTGCGGCAGAACAGGCCATGTGAAGCTTATCGGGCTGATAGCCCTCTTTCTTTACTTGTAGAAGCTGACGGTTATAATTAATAATTTGTCGTTTTATACGTACATGGTTTGCAATGCTTTCGGCTCCGGCAAAGTGAGTGCATACACCTGCTATGTGTACGTTTTTTTTGTTTTCGTTTATGAGTTTGAGTGCTTTTTTTAGATTGTGCTCGTCAAGTCCTGTGCGGTTCATACCTGTTTCTAACTCTAGGTGCACCAGAGCAGGCTTTTTTTGCAATTTGCTTGCTTTAATGGCATCGGCCAGGTCGCCGGGTTCGTACACAAAAAACTCAATCTCGTTTTTTATTACCCAATCGTACGAATCGTTTGGTATGTAGCCCATTATGATTAGCTTAGTCGTTTTGTTCATTACGCTAAACGCCCGGCAGGCTTCATCGAGCGAAAATACGGTAAAATATTTTATACCGTTGTTTTGGGCAATGGGCACTATTTGCTCAATGCCGTGTCCGTACGCATTTCCTTTTACAACAGCTGCTATTTCTGTATCTTGAAAAATTTGCTGAAGAAATTTTAGATTGTGTATGTAGGCAGCTTTGTCAATTTCTATCCAGGTACGTGTGTATGATGGCATGCGGTGTTCTTTTTTTGGAGATGGAACGTTGCCGTTTTGTTTTTTTCTGATTACCGATGTAATTTGCTTGTTATTAATCATTTGTAGCTTATTGTTGATGGCTTTTGACGCGTAAAATTAGAAAAAAATACGTGTTTCCCTATTATATGAGGAGTGTTTTCTTTTATCGAGTAACGTTATAGATAACATAAGTCTATGTTGGAATATTTTAATGCCGCAATTTGTTTTTATGTGTTCTAACTTGTTTTTCGTGTGCGAATTCGAACATTTTTTACGCTATTCCCTCGGTGTTAAAATTAGCGATGCCTGCTTAACTTATTGTTGGTTAGTTATTAGTGTAGTTTGGTTGGTGTTTTGATGTAATGACCACTGAAATGTTGCAGATAAATTATTTTACTTTGCGCTGTTATTTTATCAAATTAAACTATTAAACCATGAGAGAATTACTTTTTTTAACCCTTATTTTGTTTTCATTTGGAATAGTAAATTCATGTAATATGGACAATAAAGGACACGTAAAACCTCTTCAGGAGGCGGATATGGATTTAACGACAAATCCAGTACACGATTTTTACCAGTATGCCAATGGCGGATGGATGAAGGCAAACCCGATTCCTGCTGAAAAATCGCGTCACGGTTCATTTACCGTTTTACGCGACGAAAACGAGAAGCGCTTAAAGGCTATTGTTGATGAAATGATGGAGACTACCGCGCCCGAAGGTACGGTAGAACGGAAAATTGGCGATATGTTTGCCACAGGAATGAATACAGAGGCTATTGAAAAAGCCGGTATTTTACCTTTAAGGTCTTATTTGAATAAGATCGACGAGGTGGAAAATACGAACGATTTACAAAGGTTGCTTGCCCAGTTTAAAACCAAAGGCATGGGCTTCATTTTCGGATTTTACGGGTCGCCCGATAAAATGAATTCCGATTTTCAGATTGCTCACCTAAGTCAGGGTGGGTTGGGATTGCCCGATAGAAGCTATTATTTCGATAAAGGCGAAGACGCTGAAAATATCAGAGATAAATACCTGGAACATTTACAAAAAATATTTGAACTTAGTGGTGTAGAAGCTATGCAGGCAGAAAGAGCATCCACTACAGTGATGGATATTGAATCTCGCCTGGCTGAAGCTTCACTTTCACGTGTTGAACTGCGCGATGTACAAAAAACGTACAATATAATGTCGCTTGAGGAGGTTGATTCTTTAATGGCGAATTTTAACTGGCCGGCCTACTTCAAAACCATTGGACTGCCCAAGCCCGGAGATATAAACATGGGTATGCCCGGATTTTTCAAAGAGCTGGATGCCATGTTTGCCGATGTTGATATTGAAGATTGGAAATGGTATTTGAAATGGCACCTAATTGATGCTAATGTGTCGTTTTTGAATAAAGATTTTGTACAACAGAATTTTGAATTTTATAGTAAAACGCTTAGCGGAAGCGAAGAGATGCGCCCCCGTTGGAAACGTGTTCTCGATGCAACTAACGGTGTACTGAGCGAGGCTATTGGAAAAGTGTATGTTGCCAAATATTTCCCGCCCGA
Organism: Salinivirgaceae bacterium; assembly: GCA_027858775.1. Lineage (GTDB taxonomy): Bacteria > Bacteroidota > Bacteroidia > Bacteroidales > Salinivirgaceae > Salinivirga. Next base: position 29,235 of record JAQICA010000121.1, read on the forward strand.
GGATAAAAAGCGCATGGAAGACTTGGTTGCGAATCTGAAAGCAGGCATGGCCGAACGCATTAAGGTATTGCCCTGGATGTCTGATGAGACCAAAGAGCTTGCGTTGGAAAAATTGGAAACAATAACGGTAAAAGTTGGGTATCCGGATAAGTGGAAAGACTACTCAACTCTGGATATTAAAGGCGACAGTTATTTGGAAAATATAATGCGCGCACGTCAGTGGAACTATCAGGACATGTTAAGTAAAATTAACAAACCTGTTGATAAATCGGAGTGGTTTATGCCGCCTCAAATGGTTAATGCATATTACAACCCACTGTACAACGAAATTGTATTTCCGGCCGGTATATTACAACCACCGTTTTACTATCCTAACGGCGACGATGCTGTAAATTACGGAGCAATAGGAATGGTTATTGGTCACGAAATGACTCACGGATTCGACGATAAAGGCCGCTTGTTCGACAAAGAAGGAAATATGACTGATTGGTGGACAGCCGAAGATGCTGAGCGATTTAATAAGCGTTCGAAAAAATTGGTTGGACAGTTCAATAAAGTTGTTGTAATGGATACTATTATGGCCAA
>JAQICA010000122.1 GCA_027858775.1 Salinivirgaceae bacterium
AATAATTAGGGATCAATCACACGTATGATCCGTGGGACTCTACTGTGATTATCCCAGTGTTGAACCAACCTAAAGGTAGCGGATTATTTCATGTGTATTTTCAATCTTTCTGCTTTTTGTATTTTTGAGTTCGCTGATCTTTTCGCATCTGATTAAATTGTGTAGTTTTCTGTTTGTATTTCTTTGATTTGGACATAAATCCTCGTGATTTTGTGGTTCAATACATATGTTTTTGGGGCTAAGACGTAATCCTCCCATTTTATGCCGAGGCATAATTCATAATATACAGAATGGCTTGTCTAATAGGCTAGGCGACAATACCAATTTGCGCAGGCGGTTCCTTGTTTTTTGTCCAGTGTCCGTATGCAAGTAATACGCCTTGCTTGCATGTTTGGCATATATGTATATCCTGTCCGTACACCAGCATAATAACCTCTCTTATTGTTAGTTTGTCATGCTTTTGTGGTTGGCTGGCTTTTAATGTTCTACGGATCGCCTGCAGGCTCTGTTTTTTGGTTCTTGTTGACAAAAAACCATAGTGTCTGATACGCACAAAGCGGTACGGAACAATATGGCACAAAAATCTGCTGATGAACTTTTCGCCGGGTATTTCAAGATACTTCTTTTTATTGCCATCGTTCCGATCGAGGTACGGAAACCCAACATGTGTTTGGGTTATATCTTTGATCCGATAATTGCTAATGGCAATTTTGTGTGTATACCTTCCCAAGTACTCCAATACTGTTTCCGGACCTTTGAATGGTTCTTTGCAGTTGACTACCCAATTGGTGTTGTATAGTCGGTCTTTTAATTTGCACCATTGTTTTTTATGTTTGTACACATTTGCTTTCCCGTTTAAAATCAACTTGTTGTTTTGATATAATTCGTTGAGATGAGAAAGGAATTTGCCCCGAAATTTGCTTGCTACATTAGGCGTGTAAAATAAAAAGTCGCTACTGCCTTTACTTTGCTTCCATTGGTTTTGTTTATCAATACCGCCTGCGGGGACAATGCAATGCACATGTGGATGATATAATAGTTTTTGTGTCCATGTGTGCAAAATGGCAATCATTCCTGTTTTAGCCATCATTCTTTGTCTTGGGTCTTGAGCAAACTCATCAATGGTTTTCCATGCGGATTTGAATAGTAGGTTGTACAGTAACTTTTGGTTACAAATAAACAGCACTCTTAACTCTGCAGGTACGGTAAATACCACATGAAAATACCTTACGGGCAATAAATCGTATTCCCGCTCCAGTATCCATTTTTCTTTATTAATTCCCTGACATGTAGGGCAGTGGCGGTTTCCGCAAGAGTTGTAGTGCTTTTTAGTTTCGCCACAGTTCGTGCAGACCTTCCAATGCCCACCCATGTGCTTTGTCCTGCATTTTTGTATACTATCGATCACTCCACGGTGATAACTGTTGATGATGTGTTTTTTTTCATATTCTGGCAGGAACTTATCGAACACATCGGCAACATTCAGGCTTCCCATTTGTCGATAGGGCTAAATGCATGTTCGAGTGGCATCTGGCTAATGTGCAGGTAAATCATGGTAGTCAATACCGAAGAGTGCCCCATGAGGTATTGTAGTGTTTTAATGTTCATGCCATGCTCTATGCAGTGGGTAGCAAAACTGTGTCGCAGAATATGCATATTTACATCTTTGCGTATCCCTGCTTTTTTAACAGCTGCAGCCAAAGCATGTCTAAGACCTTCGCTGCTCATGGATTGACTTTTGTAGCGTCCGTTGAAAAGATAAGTTTTAGGGTGGCAGGTCATGTAGTATTCCCGCAGTTCTTCCAATACTTTTTTCGACAAAACGGTGTATCGGTCTTTATTTCCTTTGCTTCGTAAAATCCGTACCCTACACTTTCCATCTTTGGTATCTATATCTTCAGGCGTAAGTCGTATTAATTCGCCCCTGCGCAAGCCCGAAGAGTACATGAGTCGAAACATGATTCTGTGTTTTGGATTTTTGCACGCATCAAACAAATCAGAAAGCTCTTCTCGACTGAGAATTTTGGGTAATGTTTTTTCCTCTTTGGGATAGGGAATAAGCATGGCGGTATCCTCGTCATTGAGCACATGTTGGTAATACCAACGTATTCCGGCCACATAGATTTTGATTGTTCGCCAGTTACGTTCCTTCTCAATTTTCAAATCATGCAAAAAATCTACGATTTGGTCAACATCAAGATCTTCCGGCATTTCCTCATGAAAGTTCATCAGTGCTTCAATGCTTCGCAAGTAGTTTCTGACGGTTTGTTCAGAGCGATTGGCAACACGTAGACGTTGCTGAAAGTTTTTTAATGCCTTTTTTCCTTGTTCAGATGAAGAAAACCTTGTATCTTCATTCTGGTAGTTTTTGTTTTTCATACGTATAATTTTTAGTAAATAACTCCTTATACGTACGAATGGTTAGCTACCTTTAGGTTGAGTTCAACAATGCATATAAAACATAAGGCCAACAGTGGGTTGCAAAACTTTCGCTCATTTAATTAGCTCCGCCAAATATACGATTTGACGAAAAATATATAAATTGTAATCGTAAATTTGGCTCAGTGCAGTTTGAAAGGCCTTAAAAAGTAAGCCTTTAGCTCATTAGCAGGAAACGTGTACCACGAGAGAAGGTGCAAGCATAAGCTGAAACCCATTCCTAAACCGAAACATTCGTGATGTGCCCATTTCAATGTTCATTGAAATGGAATGATAATTACAAGACCATAGGCGGAAAAATTCGCCAGTTTATTGCGGTTGACGCAAGCTTTTTTGGAAGACTACCGATATTCGCAATTATTTCCTCCAAAAACGGCTTTGGTAGCCTCAATTTCGGAATCAAGAATATCCGAAAATGCTTTCTGTATGCGCACGAACATAAGGTTAAATTATAATTTCTGTAAATTAGTTGTTCGGGGTTGCTTTCTTGTTTGCCTTTTTTATCAAAAGTATTAGTAAAGTAACAATACAAACTCCTGTAACCAACCATTTGAATATGCCGGCAACTGAGGTCAACCAGGCAATGGGTGGGCTCTTAGCCGGGTAATTCGCTGTCATAAAGAGAATTCCGGTGTTTTCAATAAAATCGAATAATACCACCACAAACGGCAGTAAATTAATCAATCGGATATTTATGGTGGTACTCAATTTTATTATTAGCCGGCTTAAAAGTAAGGCTAAAAGCGGCCCGTATACCAGTGGATATATAAAATCGACGATTCCCGTTATTACAAAAATTCCTTTTCTTCCATAATCGCCGTAGCTAGCTATAATGTCATAAGCCCGTTCTGGCGAAAATCCAAATAATACATCTAAAAGTACGGCATTTTGCAGGCCATAATGGGTTTTGAAATAGGGGAAGATGAAAACGGTAAGGGTAATGAAGCCGACCAAAAAAAGCAGTATATTAAAAATGCTACTTCGACTTTTCAGCCATTCTGAAAACATGTAAACTTTGGTGTACAATACCATAATTTTAAGCTTTTCTGTGTCAGGTATGCGATAATACTTGCAGGCTTTATTGGGCTTATTATTCTGTTTTTGCAGTAAAGGAACAAAGGTTGGCAATAGATTCATTTGCCAACCTTTGTTGTTTATCATCTATATTTATTGAATAAATGTAAGTGCTTTTTTAATTGCATTTTTAATGCCGTTAGGATCCTTTCCTCCGGCCGATGCAAAGAAAGGTTGGCCGCCGCCGCCGCCTTTCATCTCTTTGGCTGCTTCGCGCACAATGTTTCCGGCATGTAGTCCCTTTTCTTTTACAAGATTATCCGAAATCATGATGCTCAAATTGGCTTTTGCACCCACTTTTGCACCCAACACTAAAAACAGATTGTCTACCTCGTTTTTGAGCTGAAAGCACAGGTCTTTAAGCAATCCTGCGTCATCCAGGTTTACTTCGCCTGTAATTACGTTCATTCCGTTAATCGAAGTTTGGGTTTTTAGCAGGTCGTCTTTGAGCGAGAGGGCTTTTTGCTTAGCGTAGCCTTCCAGTTCTTTTTGCATTTTTGCATTGTCGTCCTGCAACTTCTCAATGGTTCCGAATATATTCTTTTGGTTGTTGAATAGTTCGCTGATTGCTGTTAACTCATTGTGTTGCTTGCGCATGTAATCGTAAGCCTTTTTGCCCGAAATGGCTTCTATTCGTCTTATTCCGGCTGCAATAGAGGTTTCAATAGTAACTACAATCATTCCTATTTTTCCGGTAGCCGAAACGTGCGTTCCCCCGCAAAGCTCAACAGAGTCGCCAAACTGAATAACACGTACTTTGTTGCCGTATTTTTCTCCAAATAGAGCCATAGCACCCATTTCCCGAGCTTTGTCTATTGGCATATCGCGCTGTTCGTTAATGGCTATGTTTTCGCGCACCAGTTGGTTGGCAATATCTTCAACCTGTTCAATTTGTTCCTGCGTCAGCTTTTCGAAGTGCGAAAAGTCGAAACGGAATCGATCGGGTGTGACCAACGAGCCTTTTTGCTCCACGTGGTTGCCCAGTACTTTTCGTAATGCATAGTGCAGTAGGTGTGTGGCCGTGTGGTTGGCCTCGGTTTGCCGGCGCTTGGAATCGCTCACTACAAGCAACATTTCATCGGTCAAATTGCCGGGTATTTTTGTTGTGAAATGTGTTATAAGATTATTTTCTTTTTGAGTATCGATAACAGGAATTTTTTCACCGTCGACCTCAATATAACCTGTGTCGCCCACTTGGCCACCGGCTTCGGCATAAAATGGTGTTTGTGCAAACACCAGTTGGAACATCTCTTTTCCTTTGGTTTTTACATTGCGGTAACGCAACAGTTTTGTTTTTTGGGTTGTGGTTTCGTATCCTGTAAAGGAAACATCGGTTCCGGGAAGGAGCTCTGTCCAGTCTTTCGTTTCTACTTTCGAGGCCGATCGTGAACGGTCTTTTTGTTTTTTCATTTCGGCATCGAACCCGGGCAGATCGATCGTAAATCCATTTTCTTTTGCAATTAACGCTGTTAGATCTACCGGAAAGCCGAAGGTGTCGTACAGTTCAAAAACCGATTTCCCGTCTACGGTGTTTTTTTGTTCTTTTTTCAGCATCGCCATTTTTTTATCGAGCAATGCTATACCGGTTTCCAGCGTATGTAAAAAGGTGCTCTCTTCTTCGTGTATCACTTTCGTGATGATCTCCTGTTGTGTTTGTAGCTCAGTAAACGCTTCGCCCATTTCATTTACGAGTGTTGGCACCAGCTTGCTGATAAATGGTTCGCTTTGGTTGAGGAACGTGTAGGCGTACCTCACTGCGCGGCGGAGAATGCGCCTGATAACGTACCCGGCCTTGTTATTCGATGGCAGCTGACCATCGGCTATGGCAAAAGCTACTGCCCGAAGGTGGTCGGAAACCACACGCATGGCAATGTCTGTTTTTTCGTTTTTTCCGTAAGTTAAGTCCGAAAGCGCTGCGATTTGTTGAATAATGGGCTGAAACACATCAGTATCGTAGTTCGATGTTTTGCCCTGCATTGCCATACACAAACGTTCGAAACCCATTCCGGTATCTACGTGTTTTGCAGGCAGTGGATCTAATCTACCATCGTCTTTGCGGTTAAATTGCATGAACACAAGGTTCCATATTTCAACTACTTGCGGATGATCTTCATTAATAAGTTCCGTAGCATCAATTTTTGCGCGTTCGCTGTCGGAACGTAAATCGATGTGTATTTCAGAGCAAGGCCCGCAGGGTCCGGTGGTGCCCATTTCCCAGAAATTATCTTTTTTAGAACCGTTTATTATATGTTTGGCAGGTAGGAACTGCGCCCACAGTTCGGCAGCTTCATTGTCGCGTTCCAGATTGTCTTCTGTCGCACCTTCAAATACGGTCGCGTACAGGCGGTCTTTCGAAAGTTGTAGTCTGTCGGTAAGCAGCTCCCATGCCCACTCAATGGCCTCTTTCTTAAAATAATTGCCAAAAGACCAGTTCCCCAGCATCTCAAACATCGTGTGGTGGTACGTATCATGTCCAACCTCCTCTAAATCGTTGTGCTTTCCCGATACGCGCAGGCATTTCTGCGAATTGGCTACGCGTGGCGATGTTGGCTCGGCCTGACCAAGAAAAATGTCCTTAAACTGGTTCATACCGGCATTAACGAACATTAATGTAGGGTCATTTTTTATAACCATTGGGGCAGAATCGACTATCGTATGGTTTTTCGATTCGAAGAATTCCTTAAATACGCTTCTTATTTCATTAGCCTTCATCATATTTATGCTGCTTTATTGATATTGAATGAATTAATTATTGTAAATTCCACTGATTTGCGTTAATTTTGCTCCTCTTAGATATTGAGCACAAAGTAAATAAAAAAATGGCAAAAACTAGATATCGCTTTAATCCGGATACACTACACTACGAAAAAATTGAACTTTCTCATCAGGAGAGGTTTATGCGTGCGTTGCCGCGCGTATTGGCTGTAATGATTATCACTTCGTTCGCAATTTTTCTGCTATCAGATTTAATCGACACGCCGCAGGAGAAAAAATTGAAAAGCGAAAACGAACAGCTTCGTTTTCATTTCGAGATGCTAAATAAACGAATATCGGAGACGGAGATGGCTTTAGCCGATATTCAACGACGCGATAAAAATATTTACCGTATTATTTTTGAGGCTGAGCCATTGGCCGACGAAATGCGGAATCCGGGTATTGGTGGCATAAATTCTTACAAAAACATCGATTTGGATATTATTGCTCAAACAGCATCAAAAATTGATGCGCTTAGCCGCAGTATGGTGGTGCAATCAAAATCTTACGACGATATTATTGAATTGGCCAAAACCAAAAAAGATTTTTTCCGTTCTGTTCCTGCAATTAGCCCAATATCTGATCGTAACTTCAAGCGTTTTGCTTCAGGGTTCGGGTATCGGATTCATCCCATTTACAAAACACGTAAAATGCATACGGGAATCGATCTTTCGGCTCCACGAGGCACCAAAGTGTTTGCCGCAGGCGATGGAGAGGTTGTAAAAGCCGGAAAATCAACCGGGGGATACGGAAAATTAATTATTATCGATCACGGATACGGCTATAAAAGCTTATATGCTCATCTACATTCAGTTGATATTAAACGTGGTAGTAAAATTAAACGAGGCGAATTTATGGGTACTGTTGGTAATACCGGGCGAAGCATTGCTCCCCATTTACACTACGAAGTGCGATACAATGATAAACCAGTCGATCCGGTAAATTATTACTTTAACGATTTAACGCCAGAGGAGTATGAGCAAATGCTGGTTATTTCTTCACGTCCAAATCAAAGTTTTGATTAAACATTTTTTTTGCATGCGCTACTTCTCTCTTTTGCTATTATTATTTGTAATAATAAACGATTCTGTTGCCCAAAATAAACCCGATACGGTTACTATAGCCGCAGTTGGCGATATAATGCTGGGAACCGATTTTCCCGAAACTATTTATTTGCCTCCAAATAAAGATTGCACCAGTCTGCTTAGTCCGGCGCAGCCCTATTTTCAAGATGCACATCTTGCTTTCGCCAATTTGGAAGGTGCATTTAATGATGGTGCTGATTTGGTTAAGCGCTGTAACGATCCGAAGGTTTGCTATGCTTTTCGTACACCACAGTCAATGTTTTCGTGTATTCATGAAAGTGGCTTGAACCTTTTTAGTATTGCCAATAATCATATTATGGATTTTGGAATGCCGGGAGCCGACTCTACAATTGCACTGGCAAAACGAAATGAACTCTACGTGGCAGGCGTCTACAAACAGCCCTACGAAATATTTTTGAAAGACAGTGTGCTGTACGGTTTTACTGCATTTTCTCCCAACAAGGGCACAAACGATTTTCACAACAGTGACTATCTGCTTAAAACCATAAAAAAACTGGCCGATACAGCCGATATTGTCGTTGTATCGTTTCATATGGGAGCAGAGGGGAGTAAGCACCAGCATGTTACACGTAAAACAGAAACCTTCTATGGAGAAAATCGGGGGAATCCCTACCAACTGGCTCGTGATGCCATAGATGCCGGAGCCGATATTGTTCTCGGTCATGGACCACATGTAACAAGGGCTTTCGACCTGTATAAAAATAGGTTTATTGCTTATAGCTTGGGGAATTTTTGCACCTATAGCCGCATGAACCTGCGGGGAGTGAACGGCTTAGCACCACTTGTAAATATTAAAACTACTACTGATGGCGAATTTGTTGAAGGACAAATAGTGTCGTTTAAACAGTATTACGATCGCGGACTGGTTTACGATGAAGAAAACCATGCTTCACAAAAAATACAAGAACTTACGCAGATAGATATTCCGGAGTGTGAGCTAAAGTTCGAGAAAAATGGTTACTTTAGTAAATAAAATATGAATATTCGTTTTGAACCTAATATGTAACCAATGGTGAGAAAATCAATTGTTTTGCTCAAGTCCCTGATGGAAATAGTTGATTTTAACTTCGTCGAGTTTCGCTAATGTTCTTCACTCCGTTTAGGGTAAGGGGCCGAAAAAGGAATTCAAATTTGGGTGCAAAGCGGATAACCATAAAATAAAAAATGATGCCTTACAAAGAACCGAAAATAGAGAAACTGTATTACAGCATGGGTGAAATAGCCGAAATGTTTGGGCTAAATGCTTCTACCATTAGGTATTGGGAGAAAAATTTTCCGCACCTGAAACCCAAAAAAAATAATAAAGGAAACAGGCAGTTTACAAAAAAAGATATCGAAGATCTTAAACTGATTCATTATCTGCTCAAAGATCGCGGTTTAACAATTAAAGGGGCGAAATCGAAAATTAAAGACAATAAGGGAAATGTAACCGATAATGCCGAAATTGTGGATCGATTACAGAAAATTCGGTCGATGCTTATTGAAGTGAAGGGGCATTTATAATGAATTGATATTGATATGGGGCTTGGAATAACCCGTGTTTGACGGAGCAATTTTTAAAAATGTTGCGACATACATACTAAAAGTCAACTAAGCCTGCCCTTATTTTGGAGTAGGCTTTTTTTGTGATATGCGATTGATAAACATAAACGAAAAAACGATGATAGAAGTACGCAAGATAAAAGTGAAGATGGTGGCGCATAAGGGTGCTCCCGATAGTGTTTTTGAGAAGGGCGAAAAGTTGTTGGCACAAGCGGTGTCCGATGAACATATTGAGTTTGTGGAAGCAGATCCCGACGTCATTTTTTTTGTAACCGGCGGATCGGAGCGGAGTGCCGCTGAGACTGCTGCAAAACGGCATTGGGTAGGGTTGTGGGCACATGAGTCAGATAATTCGTACGCCTCGGCCATCGAAACAAAAGCGTATTTCAATCAGCACAATAAAGACTGTTTCTTATGGGATATTGGCGATACCAATTTTAAGGAGCTGGCATTGAACCTTCAAATGACTTTGCAAGCTAAGCGTAGTTTGAAAAACCGCCAGTTGGGTTTGTTGGGCGACGTTTCGGAATGGTTGCTGGCCTCCGATATTTCCGATGTTACATTGAAAGATCGTTTTGGAATCGATTTGGTACCCATTTCGTGGGATGCCGTTCCATTGTACAAAACATGCGACCCTTCGCCTGAATTCGATGAGCAGTTTGGTACTGCCAATCCTAAGTTAAATGAAGCTTCGCAGGTACACGGGTTGTTGCAAAAGACCATTCGCGATAATGCTCTCGATGCCATTACTATTGAGTGCTTTCCGCTAGTGAAAGAGTATGGTGTTACCGCTTGTTTGTCGCTATCGTTGCTTAACGATTTGGATATTCCAGCCGGGTGTGAAGGCGATTTAACGGCTATTACAGGTATGATGTTTGCGCAAGCGCTTACTGGTAAAATCCCGTGGATGGCTAATACCAATAAAATTGGACGGGATACGGCAAAATTTGCCCATTGTACAGTGCCTTTGTCGCAAGTTAAAAAATACACTGTTCCTACGCATTTCGAAACTAACGAGGGAACGGCAATTCAGGGGGAGTTGTCTGCCGAAGTGCTTACTGTATTTCGGTTCGATGCTTTGTTGGAAAAAATGTTTGTGTCGCTTGCACAAGTTATCAATCGACCCAAGTCGGAAAAAGCCTGCCGCACGCAAATTGAAGTTCAGATGCCGACCGCCGACCTGTTGAAGCTGAAAACGCAACCATTGGGTAATCACCATTTGTTTTTAGCTGGCGATCATCGGGAGCGGTTGTCGTTTGCTGCACAATGGTTCGGAATTTCGATATTGTAAGGTCACTTCATAAAATTGTGGACTTTTAGTTTTTAAAATTTGGTAATGCTCATGGTTGTATTTAAAAGCTTGGTTATAAAGTTGTTGTGTAAGGGGTTTTAAGGGCCTCTATCTGCATTTTTGTCTTGACACTAAAGCGAATCAAAACTTAAGTCCGGCCAGCTAGCGGATTTGTGAGGGTGCGGGCGACAAAAAAGTACCGCTACCAACTAAAAACACGAGTGTCATGTCAAGTATGGAATGACGGGTAAGTTGAAGATATTTTTGTTTTTAGCAAGACAAAAAATGTGCGCATAGCAGCGTTCTGTAAACATTTTTTAACGCAGATAAAAATAAAAA
>JAQICA010000134.1 GCA_027858775.1 Salinivirgaceae bacterium
ATTTTCATCACGGAGGAAGAAAGGATATGATCATCAGAAAATCACGTCTTTGGGTAGACTAAAAAACACATTTCGCTGGCTGAAATAATCGTTCTGAAACTGAAAATTAACTAACTAATATGCTATGAGAAAATTATTTTTTGTTTTAATTCCATTGGCTTTTATAGCCTTAATTGTATTTCTTGCACGACCCGATAGTGGATTCGATCAATTTGTATCCAATGAATATAAGCGAATGAGTGAGTTGGTCAATGCCAGTCCTGATAAACCTGATGTGGCGGCATTTAAAGATTATATTCAAACGGTCGACCCAATGGTAAGAAGAGTGCCTGTTGAGCGTTTGTACGAGGTTCAGAAAAAATTAAGTAATTACCAGTTTGGCAGATCTGAAAATTTAGGGTGGGAACAAATCCCTACCGTAATGGGAGGTCGTACACGTGCACTAGCCTGGGATTTAAACGATGAGGAGCTAAACACAGTTTGGGCTGGCAGTGTAAGTGGAGGCTTGTGGTACAACGAGAATATTCATGATGCCAATTCACCCTGGCAAGTCGCCGACGATTTTTGGCCTAGTCTTGCTGTTTCTTCTATTGCATTTGATCCAAATAATACCCAAACCATGTATGTGGGAACGGGCGAAGCCGAAACGGCCGTAATTACTTACCGCGAATCGGGTGGGCGAGGTGCCGGAATTATGAAAAGTACCGATGGTGGCATCACTTGGGCGTTGCTTGAGGCGACCTCAGATTTTTATTATGTAACCGATGTGGCTGTGCACAATAACGATGGTAATTCTGTAATTTATGCAGGAGTTACATCGGGTGTTTATATGGGTGAAGCACACGAATCGACACCTTCGAACGGGTTGTATCGCTCATTAGATGATGGCGAAAGCTGGGAACAGGTGCTGCCGGAAACCGATGGAACGGGAGTTTCGCCGGTGAGCGATATTGAAATTACTGCCACTGGGCAAATTTTTGTGGGTACAATGAATGATATTTCTGGAGATAAAGGGAGTGAAATCTTTATCAGCCAAAGTGGAGAAGCGGGAACATGGACACGTTTTACTGATATTGCCGATGTTATTTCTAATGCTCAGGAATTTAATCTGAAGGGAAGAGTAAAATTGGCTTCTGCTCCATCTGATGGCAATGTGGTTTATGCTATTTTTGCTGCCGGTAGCGTTGCTTCTACTTCACTGGGTTTTCCAACCTGGGAAGGAAAGTACATTATTCGTACAAACGATGGGGGAGCCAATTGGGACGAAGTGAATATTCCTTCGGGTGGAGGAAATCAATGGGCTTATTTGGCCTGGCATGCATTAACTGTAGGTGTCGACCCGAATAATCCCGATAAATTATGGATTGGCGGCCTGGATTTGCATCGATCTAACGATGGAGGGCAATCGTGGAGTAAGTACAGCGATTGGGCCATGATGTATTACGGCGGAGGAAGTAATTATGCACATGCCGATCAGCACGTAGTGAAGTACATGCCCGGCTCATCTGATGTTGCCGTTTTTGCAACCGATGGAGGTGTGTTCTATACATCAAATGCCGGTGGTTCGACCACTTTTGGCGATCATAATAAAGACTTTAATACACTACAATTTTATAGCGGGAAAATTAGTCCGTTCGTAGGCGATGTCGCTGCACTTGGAGGCTTGCAAGATAATGGCTCGTTGCTTTACAACGGTCAGCCATTATCGCCCGATGTAATGGTTAGTGGCGGCGATGGCGGTTTCTGTTATTTTGATCCGGGAACCCAGGGAGCTTACATTTCCAGCGTATACGAAAACCAGGTGTACGTATACGAAAACAGCAGTAATAACAATTATATTAGTCAATATTCAAGCGGAACGTTTACTTCACCATTTGATGTCAATTTTGAGGATGAACGCATTTATGCCAATGCAATGACATTCTCGGGTGCGCATCAGGATGAAATGCTTATTATCAGCGATTTTTATGGGTTTCCTTCCGGCGATTTTGTTGAAATTGGTACAGATTCAGAAGTTCCCTATTCCTACATTTATCGTTCGCCCTACTCATCTACAAACGATGATGTTTTTATTGGTACATCGGCCGGCCAATTGTTTAAAACCGAGTTGAGTACGTATGCTCATACGGTAGAGGAAATTACCGGAGCCGATTTTCCCGTAGGATATATTTCTTCAATTAATATGGCCGGTAGTCAAGACACTATTCTGGTTACTTTTTCCAATTATGGAGTAAACTCAGTATGGTTAACCGTCAACGGTGGCCTCGATTGGACAAGTGTTGAAGGTGATCTGCCCGATGTGCCGGTTCGCTTTGCTGTTTTCCATCCGGAAAATAGTCGCCAGGTTATGTTGGCAACAGAAACCGGTGTGTGGACTACAACACATTTGTTTAGCGATAATGTAACATGGGAAATTTGTGAGGATTTTCCTTTTGTACGAACAGATATGCTCGATGTAAGGGCAGGAGATAATACATTGTTGGCTGCAACGCATGGTCGTGGATTGCTCACCGCAACTTGGCCTGTAGCCGATTATTCATCTGTTAGCAACAACATAGCTTCGGGCACTTTGCGTGTGAGTCCAAACCCGGCTAAAGTTAACCAACCGGTGACTATTACCCTGCCGGAAAGTGGTATGTACCGCTTAATGGTTTCGTCGGTAGAAGGAAAAGTAGAAGAGCAAAAACGAGACGAAGCAACCCGGGGAGAAACAGTGCAATTTATTCCCAAACAAAGTGGGACTTACTTTATTGTTGTAATGATGGGAAACAAACACCATAAATCGACGTTAATTGTACAATAAAATATATGTATATCCGCTTTTATGCATACTGTGTTAGCATTTTGATGAAAATCAATTATCTGCCTCGAACCTAAAGGTTGTAATTGATTTTCTTTCAACCTGCTAGCCGGCGGACAATGGAGCAAAAGAAGAACCGTAGCGAGCCGTAGCTCGACGAAGTTAAAATCAACACAATTTATTATGCATAAAAGCGGACAAACAATATAAAATATCATAAAAATGAAGAAAATACTTTTTGTAATGAGTGCATTAGGCATATTTTTGAGCTTCGATGCTTGCCGCGTAAGTGAAACTGCCCAACAAGAAGGCAGTTCAAGCTTACTTTGGAAAATTTCTGGAGACAATTTACCGGGCGTTTCCTATGTGTATGGAACCATACATATTCAAGATAAACGCATATTCAGTTATGGCGAAAATGTGCGCAACGCATTTAAAAATGCTAATCAGGTTGCTGTAGAGGTATTGCTGGACGAAATAAATCCTGCATCAGCCATGCAATTGATGTTAATGAAAGATTCAACCCTCGATATGCTGATGTCGGACACAGAATATCAGCGACTTGCCGAAAACTACCAGAAGGTAACCGGTGCCGATATCTCTACTGCGGCCACAATGAAACCATTCTTCTTATCGGCAAACCTTATTCAGGCTATTGCTCCCGGCGATATGCCCGTTCCACTCGACCTGCACTTTATCCAGAAGGCTCGCGAACAGAACAAGACGGTTATTGGGCTGGAAACCTTAGAGGAGCAGATTGCAATTATTGACGGAATTTCGTATTCTACACAAGCCGAAATGCTTTTGGAAAGCCTTGAAGATGTTGATGAATTGAAACAACAGTTCAATAAACTTGTGGATGCCTATCTGAGCATGGATAAAGATGCTATTGTGAAACTTACCGACGACCCTACTATTCCTGCCGGTTTTATGGATGAATTGCTCAATAAACGCAATAAAATAATGGTAGAGCGAATGGAGAAAGCAATACAGCATGCCGAAACGTTTACAGCAGTTGGAGCCGCTCATTTGTACGGAAAAGATGGCATTGTATCGATGCTCAAAGATCGTGGGTATACCGTTGAAGCTGTTCCTGTAACATTTAATTAGTGCTTGCCCGAAAAGTCCAAGTTACTCACAATTAAAATAATTTTTCAATTGTGTTCGTGAGCTAAATTCTGCGTTACGCCCTTTCTGAAAATAGTTATCCCGGGAATCGCACAATTTGGGTAAGAGTAACGAAGAATAGGGAGTTTATTAACGGACAATTAGCAAGTTAAAAAATATACGTCACTACTTTTGTGGTGGCGTTTTTTTTCGTTTTTTCCATACACTCCAACCCAACAGAGCGCTTAGGAGCGCGGCACCAAGTGCGATAGCTGTAGCGGGCGATTTTTTCTCCGACGTAAACTCCATTGTAACCGGGGCTCCCAAAATAAAGGGATCGAGTTTCCAGTATGCAATATTTCCCACAATACTGTCTGCATTTGAGCTTACAGCTTCTCCCGGCATTTTTACGCTAAATGTAATGTTGCTCATGAGCAAAGAGATATAAAGCTCGATTTTTGGGTTCAAGGTGTATTGTATGGTTTGTTTGGCTTTTTCCGATAGATTTACATTTGTAGCGTTTTCAATGCTGCTAATCAAATACTCCGTATCGGTGATATTCATATCGTTATAATCGTTTTCGAAGGGCGACATCGATAGCGTATTGTCTTTTGTTGGATTGCCTTGTTGTGCTGCAAATTCTATTTTCCCAAACATCTTGGTTTTCCATATTTCAATCAATGGATTTGTACCCGATGCATTTGTCGCCAGCTCAGCTATTTCGTTGATAATACAATAGGCAACCCATTTTTGAAACTTTAACTCAAGCGAGTCTGATTTGTCCATTTCACCGTTACGGATTAATTGAATTTCGGTAGCCGTAAAAAAGGTTTTGTAGTCTACGCCTCTGAATACCGGACGAAAATGTTCGGTATAGCTAAAGCGGGTTTTTATTAATCGTTGACTCTTTGTTACTTCAATTTTGGGATTGGTAGGTCTAAAAAGGTACGTAGCCGTATCGTAGCACTTCTGAATTTGTTGCCAGTTTTCAAACTGTTTGGTGTAGCTTATAGTTGTTGTATGCTTAGTTGTGTCTATAGATTGTTGGCGTTCCCAGGTAGTGTCTAGCGGGAGTAAGCTGTTGGCAATTTCGCGGCGAATTGTTTTCCGATTGGCAATCGGTGTCTCTGTGTTTATTGGTCTACTGCTTTGCCATTCTTTTTCAATTCTGTATGTACGGTGTATGCTGCCGTTGTCTTTTATTATAGTACCAACATGCAGGTCTTTGCAGTTGGTTGTCATCAATAAAAGCAAAAGTGCCGGAAGTATTATTCGTTTTATCATAACTAGACTTATTGTCACTTTCGTGGATATAAAATTGCTCCTTATCGGCCTATGACCAATCGCGCTCCAAGGCGTTCATGGTTAAAATAGATAATGTAAACTCCGGGTTTTAGGTTATCTGTTTGTATTGTATTGCTATTCATTATCTGCGTAATGTTTTGTCCATTCATTGTATAAATACTTATTTGTTTATATGTTCTGTCCAGTTTGATTTGTTGCCCTGCTTTGGCCGGATTGGGGTACAATGAGGGATTATTCGTATTCGCCATTTCTTCGATGCTCGTTCCGCTTTCATCAATTATTTTAAAACCAGTGAGCTTATCTTGCCAGCTTGTAGTAACGCGGCATACCGGAATACCATAGTCCGGTGTAAAGTACTGGAGGCTTTTTGTCGAGTCCGCAATAGCGTTCTCTTCCAATAAATACCAGCCCACATATGCCGCTTTGGCATATACATCGACCGACATTATGTTTGTATTCGAAACTTTGAAACTGGAGTAGCTGTAGTTGTATGTTTGCAATGTACCAGTGCTTTCCACTGTTGTGGATGCAGAAATTTCAACCATGAATTTCACCGAATCGTGCAATGGAATATCCAGATTAAACTCTTCGGGTGTGCCAGCTATTGGAAACTCAATGCTGGTTTCTCCCCCTGCACCAACAGTTAGTGGGAAATATAGCATAGATATAGGTTCGGGAAACATTAGTGGCAACTGCTGACCTTCTACTTCTACCAGAATTCCCAACATCTGAAGTAGGTTGTCCTCAAGCAGCATGCAGCTGTAGTAATCGCCCTCTTTCATTACCAACGTTGCTTCCGGGAGTTCAGAAAGGGCCTCAAAGTCATTTTTACTTTTTATACGGACTGTATCTTTTTGACTGGGCGTAATAGCTGAAAAATCCCATAAGTCGGGCGATAGTTCTGTTACAGCAACTTGTTCAGCACTGTCGTAATTTATGTACTCAACGGGAAATTCATCACCGATACCTGCAAAGTTTTGAGCCGGATACGAAATTTCTTGTGCATAAAGAGCTCCTGTCATTAAAAATGTTATTGCTACCAATATGTTTCGCATAATTATTGTTTTTAATGAAAGAGTAAATGTACAATTTTTGTTCGGTTCTTTCCCTCGAATGGGTGAGAAAGAAGTAATGCAATTGCATACCTCTCTGCAATATAAAGTTGGTTGTTCAAATGATAATTTTTGAAATTTTTTCAGAACTTAATTGCAATTTCCTGACGTTTGGCAGCACAAAATTGGGGCGCGGGTTTATACTCTGTCGATAAACATAATGAACGAAGTGCCTAAGCCGATTCCCGAAAGGAGAATAATCCAATCGTGGCGCTTAAATTGTGTGAATTTCAGAATTAATGTACTAATCGCTAAAATTATTGCCACTATAAAAATCTGACCAACTTCTACTCCCACATTAAACCCGACTAAAGGAACGGTTATATTGGCTTCTTCATTCAAAAGCATGCGCAGGTAGTTCGAAAAGCCTAAACCATGTATGAGCCCAAAAAGCAGAGCTGTAGCATATTTAGCTTTCATAAAGGAGTAAGTATCTGGTTTTATCAGGTTAATAATTCCCATCATAAAAATAGTAACGGGTATAAGTAATTCTATCAGATAAGTGTTTACCTGCACAAATCTTAGTGTCGCTAAGGCTAATGTGGTTGTGTGACCTATTGTAAATGCAGTAACGAGAATGAGTATTTTTTTCCAGTTGCTAACCCGATAGGCAGCACAAAGAGTTATTAAAAAAATAATGTGGTCGTATCCTTTGAAATCGGCAATGTGTTGTAAACCCAGTGTAAAGTACAGATCAAACATTTTTAGTCCAGTTCAATTGGTTTTCGCATCGAAGATACTAAATTTACATAGTCAATGGACGGAATATTTGCAATTTTGCCCGGTTATAATGTCTTTTGATAAGAGAAAAATGGTTGGTTATTAGAGGCTGTACATATGATGAACTTAATTTTTATTTTTCTGTCTGTAGTTGCAATGCACCCGTTGCATTTGGGTGTTATTCACATCGATATGGCAGAGCAGGGGCAAAGCAACCTCGTGGTGCGTGTCTTTACAAATGATTTAGAACATGCTATAGCTGCTGCAGATAACAATGCATTTGCGTTCAATTATAATGATAAAAGTAGTGTAGCGCGCGGAACCTCTTATGTGCTTGAAAAACTGAGTATAATGCAAAATGGTCAACAAATTGAACCAGAATTTCTTAAAGTTGCCCGACGCGACGATGCCACAGAGTTTACATTCGAACTTACGCTAAATTCCCTGACAGGCTTTTCGGTCTGTGGAACCATTTTTCACGAGCTATTCACCGATCAAACCAATTTGGTTATTGTAAAAACCAAAACTTCAGAAAACGGTAACCGATTAACTACAAATAATCCTTGTGTCGATGTATAATTATACTCAACTATTTTTTCAACATTTATTAAAGAGTGTATTCGCAAAAGGGTGCCATTTAGTGCTGCTTCTGTTGGTTATGCTGGTTTTGTTTACCAATGCTGCTTACGCAACACACAATAGAGCCGGCGAAATTACTTATACACAAGTCTCCGAATTTTCATATAGCATTACCATTACAACCTTTACCAATACGCGACCTACCACCAGCGGTTGGCCACCTGTCGACCGCCCGTCTTTAGAAATCGATTTTGGCGATAACACAACGGCCATGGTTTCGCGTACAGAAATGATTGATTTGCCCGATTATTATCGGAAAAATACATACATAACTACACATACATTTCCCGGACCGGGGACATACGAACTTGTAGTTGAAGATCCTAACCGGAACGAAGGGGTGAGCAATATTCCCAATTCTGTGGCTGTTGTTTTTTCAATCAAAACCATTATGCAAATAAATCCGGCCATGGGCACAAACAGCGCTCCGCAACTGCTGAGTCCACCAATAGATAAAGCTGCTAAAGGCCGTGTTTTTATTCATAATCCGGCCGCCTGGGATCCCGATGGCGATAGCTTGTCTTATGAGCTGACACCGTGTACCGGAGAAAACGGCGAACCCATTTCCGGCTTCGATTTTCCCGAGGGGATGGAAATGAATAACCAAACTGGCGATCTGGTGTGGGATCGGCCGCAGGAGACCGGGGCATTTAATGTAGCCATACTTATTGAAGAGTGGCGTAGCGGTGTGAAAATTGGTCAAATTACCCGCGATCTTCAAATTGAGGTATTGGAAACCGATAATATGCCTCCCGATATCTTATCTGTTCAGGAAAAGTGTGTGCAGGCGGGCGATTCACTTACTATCAACTTAAAAATTTTTGACCCCGATGGCGATAGTCTGAAAGTTACTCCCCTTGGTGGAGCCTTTGAATTGGCCGATGGAGCCCGATTTACAAAATACGGATCTTCGGGCGATACACTCCTTGGGCGCGTTGTATGGAGCACAAATTGCAATCATATTCGCCGTCAGCCGTATTTGCTAGTTTTGAAAGTGGAGGACTATAATGCCGATGTGGTTTTAGCCGATTTGCACAATATTCAAATTTGGGTTAATGGGCCGCCTACACAATTTACTTCCATAGAACCAACCAACAATAGTATATCACTTTCGTGGTTCATGCCTCAATGCAATGCTACAGGATTTACACTTTACCGTAAAAATGAATCGGCCTTGTGGGCCTACGATTCCTGTTTGACTGGCGTGCCTGCAAATGCGGGATATACCAAAATTGAAGAGTTGGATGCCAGTGAGCTTAGTTATATCGACAATAATCAGGAGAATGGTTTGCAGCAAGGGTTTTATTACTGCTATCGTATTGTTCCTCAGTACGATGATGCTCTTGGTTATTCCTCGCAAGAGGCTTGTGCCGAGTTGGTGCGAGGTATTCCCATAATCACAAACGTTAGTGTGCAGGAAACTTCTGTGCAAGCCGGTGAAATGTTACTCGTCTGGAGCAAACCTATGGAAATTGATACCATCGAACATCCCGGTCCTTATACTTACAAGGTTTACCGTTCTCCGGGATTTTACGGCAATAGTTTTTCCGATACCCCGGTATTTGTTTCCAGTGGATTGAACGATACGGTTTTTACCGATTCGGGTTTAAATACTTTGGAAAACCCATACAGTTACAAAGTAGAATTGCACAATACGCAGGGGCTTGTATCGCAGCCTATGGTGGCCTCTTCGTTGTGGCTGAATGCTAATGGAGCAGATCAGCAGATTGAATTGTCTGTGCAGAAAAATACGCCATGGGTTAATCACTTGTACCGGTTTTCCGAGGTGCTGCCCAACGGTGAAGTATTGCTCGATGAGGTGACCGAAACATCGTTTTTGCACACCGGATTGCACAATGGAGAATCGTACCAATACAAGGTGGAGTCGGAGGGATGGTATTCCGAAGATGGTTTGGTAAAACCAATTATTAATATTTCGCAAATTGCAGTTGGAATTCCTCTGGACACTTTGCCGCCTGATCCGCCACGCTTGCAGGTGGCAGCTAATTGCGATGCATTTTATAATGAAATAAATTGGCAGGTTACTACCGACGATGTGGTGAGTGTGCAGCTATTTTACGCCCCCGATGTAAACGCCGAACAGCAACCTGTCGGACAGTTTTCCTATCCCGATACTACCGGGTATCAGCATTTTCCGAAGCTTGCAGTTAGCGGTTGCTACAGTGCCCTGGCCATCGATTCGGCAGGGAACGAAAGCAGCCTGTCAACACGAGTATGTATCGACTCGTGCGATTTTTATGAATTGCCCAATGCCATAACTGTAAACGAAGATGGGAAGAATGATGTATTTCGACCCATGGCCGAGGATTACATTATCGAAAAAACAATTGCATCGGCTGAAATTGAAATATTTAACCGCTGGGGAAATCTGGTATTTACCACTACTGATCCGCTAATTTTATGGCGCGGGCACGATAAAAACTCCAACCGCCTGGTTTCACCCGGCGTGTACTATTATGTGTGTAATTTGCGGGAGCGGAGAATATCGGGCGTAGAAGAACGTTACAAAGTTGGTTTTGTACATGTGTATCATCGTAAAAATGATTAGAATGACGAACAGGTATAGGATAATTGTAGTTTTATTATTGTTTTTCACCAATTTTACAAATGCTCAAATAGATACAGCCTTGCTTAAGGTGCGGGCTCTGGTTACAGAAAACAATTTCTCTCAGGCATCAGAATTGCTTTCGCAAATGCCCGATACACGGACAGTACCCGTCGAAGTGTTGCTTCAAACGGCATTTTATACACGTAATTATTCGCAAATGCGTAATACTGTAAAGACGTTAAATCACAGTAATCGTTACCTCCGGTTTTATTACCTGGCAGGTTACTACGTACGCCAAAACAATGCCGACAGTGCCTTTTTAATGCTGGAGCAGCTGGTTGATCAGCGAAACAAACCACCACGAGGCAAGTTACGCACCGATTCGATTTTCACCCCACTGCGCACCGATTCGCGTTGGGATAGTTTATGGTCGGGCGATCATTATTTGGAGTTCGATAATAAGGTAGAACAAGCAGCGCGAGAGTTGAAAATGAAAAACTACCAACTTGCCCTAACGCTTCTGGACGAACTTATTGAACAAAAACCGTTTAAAGATGAGGTTTGGTACATGCGGAGTTGTGCCTTGTACGAGCACGGTTTTACACGATCGGCTTTGGATGATATTAATGAGGCCATTAAGCGTCGCAAGCAGAGTTGGCTCTATTTTGCGCATCGGGCAAAAGTGCTCATGAAACTGGATAAAAACAAAAAAGCACTGAAAAACATTGAAAAAGCCATTGCGCAAGACGCTGCCAATCCTTCGTTGTACCGTATAGCCACTCTGGCTGCCCGCAGGGCAGAACAACCCGGTATTGACTTTTCCACACTGTATCTTGCTGCCTATCCCGATAGTGCCTCGGCGCTCTATCATCATGCTGCCATGGTTTCGCAGTCGGGCAGCTGCATGCACGCACTGCCATTTATCAATCAGGCCATAGCTCGCGAATCAAATAATCCGGACTTCCGGTTTTTGCGCGCTCAAATTTATCAGCAATGTAAAGTTTATACTCAAGCTGTTGCCGATTATGGGTTTTGCATGGATTTTTGGCCACGCAAGCCCGAGTTGTATCTCAATCGTGGAATTTGCCGCTATGAAATGAATCAGAGACAAGCAGCTTGCAAAGATTTAAGGCGGGCGCTAGACTTCGGTGCTTTAGAAGCCGATCAGCTTATACACAAATGGTGCCGATAGGGTGGAGTTGTATCATTGATAATGGTAATTCCGATTAAGTGGGGTCACTTCATAAAATTGCGGACTACAAAAAGCTTAAATTTTATTTTAAACAGAAACTAATAATAATCATAAGATTCTTTTTGTAAACCTTTAATGAATTCTAACTTTCATTTTTGGTTATTCCCTTTGGTCATGAGCTCACCGCCTAACAGCGGTTCGGTTGACCAAAAACGAAGCAAAGCTTTAGTCCGGCCAGCTAGCGGATTTGTGAGGGTGAGGGCGGCAAAAAAGTACCGCTACCAACTAAAACACTAGTGTCATGTCAAGTATGGAATGACGGGTAAGTTGAAGATATTTTTGTTTTTATCAAGACAAAAAAGGTGCACAAAGCAGCGTTCTGTAAACATTTTTTAACGCAGATAAAAATAAAAAGATCAATACTTGGCCCGTCAGATTATGCTTGACATGACACTAAGGCTTTGTAGGTCTTTTCAACTATCTATATGTTCTTTTCCTTAATGAAAAGAACCAAAAATCAAGACTTAGTTTCTTTCGCGACCTTCTTAGCTTTTACAAGCGGAATTAAAAGAACTCACGGATGCAATAATCGATAATTCTTCTCATCGCAAGTCCATCCGCATCCGCTCAAACAGCTTTTAATTCAGCGCTTGCTTCAAGCTAGAAGGTACCCGCAAAAGAAACTTATGTC